>NZ_LUKH01000012.1:0-79544 GCF_001593695.1 Leisingera sp. F5
GGTGGGTTTGCGTCCGTTCGGGGCGCGGGCTGTCAGGATGAACCGTTCAAAAAACGCCCATTCCTCGTCCGACATCAAGTCTCGTGCCAAGCTGGTCTCCATCGCAGATACCAGATTGAATCATGCCTGCAGCCCCATGTGAATCCCTTTTGTCAACACGACCTAGAATAGCCATTTTGCAAGCATAAGACGTCTATCGGGCGGAGACGCCCGATTTTCTTGCTTTTAGCCTCTGAAGCACGATGCCCGAGGTTCGACTCTGTCCTAAGGGATATGGTGCGGTAGGAGTGCCGTCCAAAACCGAGTTCGAAGAAATTCTTGTCTGGTTTGGAACTCTCCAGAGCTGGGGGGGGGCAAGCCCATTGCTCCTCGACGGAAGTGATGCTGTTGACGCCTGACAGGTGGGTTGTCCGGAACAGTGCGGCTTCCATGAGATCAACGTGTTGAATGGTGCGTTCGTGTCTGTTGGCCAGGGCGATAGGTTGTCTCAGAGGGCAAGTAGCCGAACCGTCCGAGGTCTTCCATCAACGGTTCCAGCGCCTCGCATCGGTGCATTTCCAAGCGGATTAGAAGATCGCGTTCCGGCTCGGTCAATAAGCGGCTTTCCGGGAAGCGCCCAGCGGCGAAGGCATGCTCCGTGAGTAGCCTTTGCCCCAGTGCGTGGATCGTACCCATATAGGCGCGGTCGATTTCCATCGCATCGTGCAGCCGACCTCGCCCCATCAACTCGTTTCGTACTCGGTCTCGCATTTCGGCGGCAGCTGCTTCAGCGAAGGTCACGGCACGGATCCGCCCCGGCGCGACCTCGCCGCTTTCGACCCAAGCTCCAAGCGTTTCCTGGATGTGATGGGTCTTGCCTGCACCGGCTCCGGCGGGAACGAGGGACAGCTGTGTCATTGGGCGTCCTCCTCAGTGGCGGCGTTGGGTAGGCCGAACGTCGCCACCAGCGGGTTGTCCAGAGCATAGAGCTTTTTGATTCCGCGTTCCTTGTCGAAGGTCTTTGGGTCGCTCGAATGATTCAGACGGATCGTGCCGGCACCGACTTCGGCCAGGGCTTCTGCAAGGTGTCCCATCGCGTTTATCGAAGCATCATCACCCACAGCTTCAACCCGTGGTAAGTTGCCGCCATCTGCGTCTGACAGGACGGTCCCGTCGCGCAGCATATGGTAGGCGGTAACAACCTGCGCGCCATCAGCCACAAGCCGGGTCAGTGCGGTGTCTTCCGTAGGGCGTTCGAGCATAGCGCGGTAACCGGAAGCTGGAACCTGTCGTTCGTGGCGCAATGCAACAATGACGGTTATGATCGAAAATTCGGAGCCCATTCAAGGAGCGACGTAACTGAGGAAGTCAGGGATGGAACCTTCTCACGATCCGGCTTCACATGGGATGATGAGGACGACCGCTACATCTGTCCGGGCGGCAAAGAGATGCGGCACACCTGGCGGACCTATTCCGATCCAAAGCGAAATGCGCCAAGTTGGCGTGCCCGCAAGTACCGAGCATTGAAGTCCGATTGCACGGGATGTGCGTTGAAGGCCAAATGCTGCCCGAAATCGGAAACCCGCGCCATCCATCGCGAGAAATACGAGATCGTCCGCGACTTCGCGCGCCAATGCACGGCTTCTGAGTTCAATCCAACGGCTCAGAGGCGGCGCAAGAAAGCCGAGAGGCTCTTCGCCCACCTAAAACGCATCCTCGGGCTGGGGCGCCTCCGATTACGTGGCCCGTGTGGCGTTCAGGACGAATTTACCCTCGCAGCTACCGCCCGGAACCTCAGAAAACTGGCCAAGCTCAAGCCTATGCTGCCCGCCGCAAGATGAAAGCAGGATAAGGCCAGTGCATCCAAAAGAAATCAAAGCGATAGTTTAGACAGACGCGCCGAAACCAAAGGCTTTTTCAACGGAATCAGCGCGAAGCAGTCGTTCGCTGCAGTCTCTTGCGAGTCCTTGAGGCAGGACAAAAGCCGACATTCAGAACCAGCGCCCGGACAGTTGCTCCTTAGGAGAAGGCTACCTGAGCAGTTCAACGCAGCTAACTGATCGACGCCCATGGAGGTTCAAGCGGAAATTCTTTGACGCGGAGAACTCCTGTTAGGCTGCTAACTGGCTTAATTGCCAGTCTTTGCCTGGAAAGCCTCCGTATAATTTGGGAACAGCGTTTGCAGGAATGTCAGAGTCTGCTCAAGTGCCGCCTCACGCGTGTAAATGTGCGGAAACAAGTGCAGTTTCTGCCAGTAACCATCGGTCAGCGTATCAATCCAGCCGCCAGTCAGGCGCGCCTTTTCAGGATCTTCCGGCGCCAGCTGCAGGCAGATCTCGCTAAGGATTTTAGATCTCTTATCTTCAAACTCGCCAGTGATCTTGGCATACTGCGGGACAAAATTCTGCTCCCCGAAGAAGGCAAACCAGATGGCAAGCGCGCTGGGGTTGCAGATCTTCGGGCTGAAATCCGCCTCGATGATCGTGCGCAGCCGGGTCGCGGGTGCAGCATCGGCCTTGTCCAGCGCAGCCTGCCAGTGGGCCTCGTAGGTCTGGTACTGATCCCGCAACGCTTCGGTCAGAATGCCGGTCTTGGACTTGAAGTAGAAGACGGCAACACCTTGGGACAGCCCGGCCTCATTGGCCACCGTCGCCAGCGTCGTTTTGGCAAGCCCGTTGGCTACAACCGACTTCAGAGTCGCATCGAGAATCTGCCGCCGCCGCATATCGGCGTTTTCCTTGCGTTCCTTGCGCGGCTTCCTGCCGCTGCCCTGCGATGCCACCATGAGAAATCCAGATTTCAATTTTGTTCCTTGTTCCACAATTCTCTGCATCTGTCAGCTCGATTATTTTTATTTGAGCGCTCAAAAAAACTTTACCGCGAAAATCTTCTCCACTAGGCTCCGGTGAACGACAGCCGGATCAGGAGAGATTCATGGGGCAGCACGACAGATATGACGCCATCGTGGCGGGGGCCGGCCACAACGGGCTGACCGCGGCCTGCTACCTGGCCAAGGCCGGGCTGAAGGTTCTGGTGGTGGAAAAGAACGATTGGATCGGCGGCGCAGCGGTGAGCCGGTCACTGCACGAGGGCTGGACCTATTCCAACTGCTCTTATGTCTGCTCGCTGTTGCGCCGCGAGATTGTGCGCGACCTGGAACTGCCGAAATACGGGCTGCAGGTGATCCCCTATGAGGGCGGTGCAAGTTTCAGCCGCGACGGTGATTATTTTGCCTATATGTCGGACCATGACGCGCTGCGCCGGGAAATCTCCCGCCACAGCGCGCATGATGCGGATGCCTATGACCGCTTCAGCCAGACTGTGATCCGCCAGTGCCGCTTCATCCGGCCGTTCCTGCTGCGCAACGCGCCGGATCCGACTTCGCTGAAACCGCGGGACATCGGCGAGCTGTTGTTCCTGATCAAACAGGCGCACGGGCTGGGCAAGAAGGAGCTGGGCGAGACGCTGCGTTTCTGGTCAATGTCGATCGGCGACTTCCTGGATGAGCATTTCGAAAACGATCTGATCAAGGCGCATATCGCCGGGGCAGGGATCATCGGCACCGGGCTGGGCGTCTATTCACCCGGCACGGCCTATGTGCTGCTGCACCACTACATGGGTGATGTAGATGGCGCGATCGGGGCCTGGGGCTTTGCCCGCGGCGGCATGGGGGCGATCTCCAATGCGCTGGGTGCCTGTTTCGAGGAGGCAGGCGGCACCATCGTCACCGGCTCGGGAGTTGATCGTTTTCTGGTGAGCAACGGCAAGGTCACCGGTGTGGCGCTGGACAACGGTGATGAATACCACGCGCCAATCGTGGCCTCCAACATGGATGTGAAACGCACCTTTCTGGAGCATACCGGCCAGCAGCATCTGCCCGGCGATTTCGTGAAGGCAGTCAAGCGGTTCAAGATCCGCGGCTCCTCGGGCAAACTGAACATCGCGCTGGATGCGCTGCCCGAGTTCCCGGCCGCCCCCAAGGGCGCCCCCTTCCTGCGCGGCGATCTGCACTGCGCCGAAAGCTTGAACGAGCTGGAGCGCGCCTATGACGACTGGAAGGAGGGGCGCTGGTCGCAAAACCCCTATTTCGACATGCTGATCCCCAGCCAGATCGACCCGACGATGGCGCCGCCGGGCAAGCACATGATGACCGTTTTCGTGCAGTATGCCCCTTATGACCTGGAAGTAGGCGGCGTGCGCGCCGGCTCCAACTGGAACGGCCAAACCCGCGGTGCCTTTGCCGATTGCGTCTTTGACAAGCTGGAACAGGCCTGCCCCGACATCCGCAGCAAGACCCTGCACGCGGAGATCCGCACCCCTTGGGATATTGAGCAGGAGGTCGGTCTGACCGAAGGCAACATCTTCCAGGGCGAGCTGACCTTCGACCAGCTGCTCTTCAACCGCCCGGTGCCGGGGTACGCGCAATACGACACGCCAATCGATGGCATGTATATCGTCGGCTCCTCAGCCCATCCGGGCGGCGGTGTGATGGCGGCGCCGGGCGCCAATGCCGCCAAGGAAATCCTGCGCAACATCGGCAAGGGCCGCGCAGTGACCGGTTACGCGGCGTGAGGAGCAAACAATGAATACACCAAACTACGACGCAATTGTCATTGGTGCCGGCCACAACGGGCTGGCCGCGGCTGCAACGCTGGCCCGCAAGGGCAAATCCGTCTGCGTGATCGAAAAGAACGCAACCGCCGGCGGCATGGCCCGCAATACCACGCTGGCAGGCGGGGTGCAGGCGCCCGAAATTGCGCATCTGCTCTACAACCTGCATCCCAAGGTGAAGAAGGAGCTGGGCCTGGGGACCGCGCGCGCGCCTCTGGACGTGCGCGAGCTTCCCGCTGTTTCACTGTCCCAGGATGGGAACCATGCCGTGATCCGCGGCGGCAAGGCAGAACTGGCCGATGGGCGGCCCCACCCGGAAGCCACGCTTTTTGCGGAGCTGATGCGCCGCCTGACGCTGTTTGCGGATTTGCTCGGCCAGCTTTCCACAAAATCCCCACCCTCGCTTGAGGGCGGCCTGGCCAGCCTCAATACACTCACGGAACTTGCCGGGCTGGCCAAGCTGGGGCTGGACCTGAAGCGGATGGGCAAGAAGGACATGCGTGAGTTTCTCCGCGTCCTGCTGTCCAACGCTTATGACCTGCTTCTTGACGATCTTGAGGACGGGCCGCTGGCCGGTGCGCTGGCGGCAGACGCGGTGCGCGGCGCCTTTGCCGGACCACGCTCGCCCGGGACGGTTTTCTCGCTGATGTACCGGCTGGGGCAGGGCGGCGGAGCGCAGCTGCCGATGGGCGGCATGGGCGCGGTTACAGCGGCGTTTGAAACCGCAGCCCGTGCTGCCGGGGCCGAAATCCGCACCGGCACCGGTGTGGCCCGGGTGCTGGCCGAAAACGACTGCGCGGCAGGCGTGGTACTGGAGGACGGCACTGAAATCTCCGCCCGGGCGGTTCTGAGCAACACCGGACCGATGCCAGCGATGATGCTGGCGGGGGCGGAGCATTACGACGTGGAAGCGGTGCGGCGGATGCGCAACCAGCGCTGCAAGGGCACCGCGGCCAAGGTCAACCTGGTTCTGAGCGGCGCGCCAAAGTTCAGGGATCTCAGCCCGGAACTCACCGCAGGGCGGCTGCTGATCGCCCCCAGCGCCATCTATGTGGAGCGCGCATTCAACCCGGCGAAATACGGGGAAATACCGGAAAACCCGGTGATCGAGGCTGTCCTTCCCAGCCTGACCGACCCGGCGCTGGCCAATGACGGGCAGCATGTGCTGTCTGCTGTGGTCAGCTCCGTTCCCTACGGGCTGGAGGGCGGCTGGGACGAGGCTGCCCGGGAAAATCTGGCAGCCGTCACAATTGCCACGCTGGAAAAATACGCCCCCGGCATCGGCGCGCTGGTCTCGGACTGCCAAGTGCTCAGCCCCGCCTGTATCGAGGAACGCATGGGCGCGCCGGGGGGGCATTGGCACCATGCCGAGATGGGCATCGACCAGATCCTCACGGTCCGGCCTGCCAATGGCATGGCGCATTACCGCTTCGGGCCGGCGGGCTATTACCTCTGCGGCGCAGGTGCCCACCCGGGCGGAGATGTGACCGGGCTGGCCGGCCGCAACAGCGCCTTGCAGCTATTGAAAGACGGGGTGATCTGATGACCAAACATGTACCCATCGGCCTGATCGAAACTCCGTTCCAGCCGCGGCTTGAGGCGCTCAGCACGGCCAAGAGCTGGACCAATTGGGCGGGCTATGTCTCGCCTGCGATGCTGGACACGGTGGAGTTCGAATACTTCGCCATCCGCAACCAGTGCACCCTGTTCGACATCTCTCCGATGCACAAATACCGCATCACCGGGCGGGACGCCTTGAAAGTGGTGAACCGGCTGGTCACCCGCAATGCCGCCAAGCTGCGCGACGGGCGGGTCGGCTATGTCCTGTGGTGCGACGAGGAGGGGATGGTGATCGACGACGGCACCCTGTTCCGCTTCTCCGAGACGGATTTCCGCCTGTGCTGCCAGGAGCCGATGTACACGTGGCTGCTGGACACGGCCTGGGGTTTTGACGCAACGATCACCGACGAAAGCCAGGAGATCGCCGCGCTGTCGCTGCAGGGGCCAACTTCGTTCTCGCTGCTGCAGGGCGCGGGCCTCAGCGCCGTCGCGGAAATGAAACCCTTCGATTGGTGCGAGATCGAGCCGGATCTGTGGATTTCCCGCACCGGGTTCACCGGCGATCTCGGCTATGAGCTCTGGGTGCCTAACGATAAGGCGCTGGAGCTGTGGGACCGGCTGTGGTCCGCAGGCGGCCATTGGGGCCTGCGGGCAATCGGGTTCGAGGCGCTCAACATCTGCCGGATCGAAGCCGGGTTCATTGCCGCAGGCTTTGACTTCCAGCCTGTGCATATGGCGATGCGCCTGGGCCGTGGCCGCAGCCCGCTGGAGCTGGGCTTCAGCAAGATGGTGGATTTCACCAAGGGCCATTTCAACGGCCGCCGCGCCCTGCTGAAGCAGCAGGAAAACGGCCTGCGCTACCACCTGTGCAAAATCGACATTGGCGGTTTCAAACCTGCTGACGGCGCGCTGATCTACCACAAGAAGAAGAAAGAGGTGGGCCATGTGACCTCTGGCGTCTGGTCTCCCACCACCAAGCGCAACATCGCGCTGGCTGAGTTCAAGGCACCCTTTGGCGAGGGCATCACTGATGACCTCTGGGCCGAAGTTTACGTCAACGAAGAGGGGCAGTGGGACAGGCGCCTGGTGCCGGTCACCATCGAACACAAGCCCTTTTTCATCAACAGCCGCGCGCGGGCAACCCCGCCGCGGCCGTTCTAACCCGTATCAGGTACCCCCATGACCAAGATGACTCCGAATACATTCGCAAACGAACCCAGCGCGGACACCCTGCACGAATGGGACCGCACCCATCAGCTGCACCCCTGGATGGCAATGGACGACTGGCGCGGCTATGACAACATGCTGATGGAGACCGCAGACGGCATCCATCTGTGGGATGCCTCCGGCAAGCGCTATATCGACGGGCCGGGCGGCATGTGGTGCACCCAGATCGGCTATGGCCGCCAGGACATGGCCGATGCCATTGCCGCACAGGTGATGAAGCTGCCCTATACGTCGCCCTTCACCAACACCACCGAGCCTTCGGCGGTGCTGGCCAGGAAAATCGCCGAGATGGCCCCTGGGGATCTGAATAACGTCTTTTTCACCACCGGCGGCTCCACCGCGGTGGATACCGCGCTGCGCACCATGCAGTACATGAACAACCGCCGCGGGCTGCCGCAGAAGAAAAAGATCATCGCCCGCGAAAAGGGCTATCACGGCTCCACCTATCTGGCCCATTCGGTGACCGGCAAGGAGCGTGACCAGAGCCATTTCGATTTTGAAACCCAGCTGGTGCATTTCCTGCCTGATGTGAACCCCTACCGCCGCCCTGCAGGCATGAGCGTCGAGGATTGGTGCAATGCCAAGGTTGCGGACCTTGAGACGGCCATTGCAGAGATCGGCGCGGACTGCATCGGTGCCTTTATTGCTGAGCCGATCCTGTCCTCCGGCGGCGTCATCGTGCCCGCGCCCGGCTACCACAAACGGACGTGGGAGCTGTGCCGTGCCAATGACATCCTCTATATCTCTGACGAGGTTGTGACGGGCTTTGGCCGCCTGGGCCATTGGTTCGCCTCCGAAGAGGTCTTTGGCATCCAGCCCGACATGATCACCTGCGCGAAGGGGCTGACCTCCGGCTATCTGCCGCTTGGCGCCTGCATCATCTCCGACCGGGTGATGGAGCAGATGAGCCATCTGGGCGCGCCGTCCTCCTACACCAATGGATACACCTATTCGGGTCATCCGGTGTCCTGCGTTGCGGCGCTGAAAAACATCGAGATCATCGAGCGCGAAGGCATTCTGGAGCATGTCCGTGCCGTCACCCCGCATTTCCAGGCCCGCCTGCGCGATCTGATGAAGTTCGAGATCGTCGGCGATGCCCGCGGCGAGGGGCTGTTGGGCTGTATCGAATGCCAGGCCGGGGATCTGGAGGCCGAGCGTAAGCTGGGGTCGATGATTGATGCCGCCTGCGAGGAGATGGGCCTGATCGTCCGCCCGCTGATCAACATGGCGGTGTTCTCGCCGCCGCTGATCATCACTTTGGAACAGATCGACGAAATGTTCGACATCCTGGAACGTGCCATCCAGCAGGTGGAAGCGCAGCTGGCAGCGTGAAGCTGGAGGGGGTGGCACCGGCTCCCGTCACCCTTCCCCAAACTGGCGGGCGCAAACGGTGGTCCCCGGCGCCCGCTTTTTTTTGTTCTTGAACCTGTATTACCGGCATGCCCGCCGGGCACCTGAGAGCTTTTGTGCCTGTACAGGAAGCATTGCGCCTCCCTCTTTCTCCCGGAAAATAGACGACCTGCATTCCCGTGGGAATGCAAGTCGCGGATGTTTTCTTACACTGTATGCTCGCGCCGGCCGTACTTCTTGGCCAGATCGACCTCCTGCCCCAGATCCATCGCCGCGCGGTAGCCGCTTTGGACGGCGGCGGCGATAATGTGCGGGGCTTCGGCGTCGCCGATGCGGGTCACGGATTTGATTCCAGCGTCCTGCAGACCGTCTCCCAATGCCTTCAGCCCGTCATAAAGCCCCAGCACCGGCAGGCGGCGGGTGAGGGGAATGATCGCATCGCAGGCGAGCGTGCTGCGGGCGTCTGAGAACATGCAGGACAGCACCGCCTCGCCCTTCTGTACAGCAATCAGCATCCGGTTGGGCACAACCGTGACACCCGCCTCGACCAGGGCGGCGTTGGACTGGTAGACCTCCGTCGTCCACTGGCCCCAATCGCAAGGGCGGCCAGCGGGTGTTACCAGAGTGACCCGGTGCCCGTCTTTGCGCAGCTGCAGTGCCAGGACCGAACCAAGATAGTAGTGATCGTCGTCATAAATCACCACGTGATCCGCGTTGAGCGCTTCGCCGTTCAGCACCGTTTCTGCTGAGACGATCATGCCGGGCGCTTCTTCTTCCAGCCCGGTGTCGGAATGGCGCCCGATGGTGTCCGTGGCCCAGACTGCCCCGGTGGCGGCAATGACGTGAGAGACGCCAAGGTCAAACACATCGGAGGCATCCAGCGGGCTTTCCGGATAGACCTCCACATTGGCCAGCTTTTCGATCTGCCCGACCCGCCAGTCACGCACGCGGGCCCATTCGCTCATCCCCGGCAGGCGGGATTCACGGGTGACCCGGCCGCCCAGGGACCGGCTTGCTTCGGCCAGCATCACCGAATGGCCGCGCTCGCCCAGGACCCGGGCGGCCTCCAGCCCGGCAGGGCCGGCCCCCACAACCAGCACCTTCTCGGGCGTGTCGCTGCGCCCGGCTTTTTCCGGATGCCAGCCTTGGCGCCACTCCTCGCCCATGGTCGGGTTCTGGGTGCAGCGAAGCGGCACCCCCAGCGAGTCATGCGCGTAGCAGATGTTGCAGCCGATGCACTCGCGGATGTCCTCGCTGCGCCCCTCTTCGATCTTCTTGGGCAGAAACGGGTCGGCAATCGATGGCCGGGCCGCGCCGATCAGATCCTGCCCGCCATGGCGGATCACCTGCGCCATGGTGTCGGGGGAGGTGTACCGCCCGACCGCCACGACAGGTTTCGAAGCCAGCGCTTTCGCCTGCGCGATACTGTCAGTGAAGGAGGCTTCTTTGACAAACCGGCTGGCCCCCATCTCCACGCCGTAATCGGGGACCACGAGATCCCACAGGTCCGGCAGGTCCGCCAGCATGGCAAAGGCATCATAGCTCTCGGCATCCCCCAACCCGACGCTGAAGCGTGTAGCGACAGCGCATTTGTGGCCAACTGCCTCCTTGGTTTCCTCGATCAGCTCGCGCACCAACCGCACCCGGTTCTCCAGGCTGCCGCCGTATTCATCGCTGCGGGTGTTGTTCACCGGGTCGAGGAATTCCGACAGCAGGTAGCCGTGGGTGGCATACACGTAGACGATATCAAACCCGGCCGCGACTGCCCGCAGCGCGGCATCGCGGTGCCATTTGCGGATGTTCCGGATATCCTCGCGGTCGATCTTGCGCGCCTGTCCTGGGTGCAGAACGGTGGAATCCGTCTGCGGGCGGTTCCGCATTCCCAGGGGCGCAAGCCGGGTGCCGAAATTGGTCACCATGCCGCCGCCGATCCACAGCTCCACCCCGGCCAGTGCGCCATGTTCATGCACCGCTTCGGTCATCAGCCGGTTGGCGCGGATGTCATCGTCATCCCAAAGTGCTGCATAGGGGTAATAGTCATTGTCCGACGTCGGGTGGATCGAGCAGAACTCGGTGTTCACCACCCCCCAGCCGCCTTCTGCCTTCATCCCCCGCATCGCCGCCACGGTGCGCGGGCGGCGCCAGCCCATGCCGGCGCAATGCGGCACCTGGTAAAACCGGTTCTTCGTCTCCACAGGCCCGATCTTCAGCGGCTGGAACAGGATGTCATGGCGGGGATCGCGCATCGGGGTTTACCTTTCGGCAGGCATGTTTCAGTTCACAATTTAATTGAGCGCTCAAATAAATCTTGTGTCAAGCCGATTTCCCTCCTAACCTTTTCCTTATCACGGCCAAGCCCGTGCCTGAGAGGGCAAAAGACGGGAAAACAGGGTCGCGGCAACAGGGAGACTTTCATGAAATTTTTGAAAACAGCCACTGCGCTAGGCACGGTTCTTTCGCTACAGGCAGGCGCGGGCCTGGCCGCAGACGCGGAGCTGACCGTTTTCGACTGGGCAGGTTACGAGGATCCAGGATTCTTCTCCGCCTACATTGAGGAGCACGGCGACAGCCCGACCTTTGCGTTCTTCGGCGACGAAGAAGAGGCTTTCCAGAAACTGCGTTCAGGGTTTCGCGCCGATGTTGCGCATCCCTGCTCGCAATCGGTACCGAAATGGATCGAGGCCGGATTGCTCGCACCGCTCGACACCTCGCGGATCGACCGCTGGGACGAGCTTGAACCAAGCTTCCGCGACATCAAGGCCTATACCAAAGACGGGCAGAGCTACTTTATCCCGGCGGACTGGGGCAACACCGCGATCACTTATCACACAGCGCATCTGAACGACGCAGACGTTGCGTCCCTGCAGGCTTTTGCGGACCCCAAGCACCAGGGGCGGATCTCGATCGGGGACAATGTGGACGACGCCTATGCGCTGGGTTTTTTGGCCACAGGTGTCACTGATTGGACAAATGCCACGGATGCCCAATTCCAGGCCGCGTCTGATTTCTTGCGCACCGCACACCAGAACGTGCGCACCTACTGGTCCGATGGCGCGTCGCTGGCGCAGCTGATGCAAAGCGGCGAAGTCTACCTGGCCTGGGCCTGGAACGAGACCTATTCGACGATGAACTACGAAGGCCACCCGATCGCAATCAAGCGCGACACGGCAGAAGGCGCGTCCAGCTGGGTTTGCGGCTATGCAAAGCTCGCCAATGCGCCGGGGTCCGAGGACAAGTTCTACGATTTCATCAACGCCTGGCTGGAGCCGCAGACTGCAAACCACCTGGTGTCCGCCTGGGGTTATGGCCACGGCAATGCCAAGGCGATGGCGGATATGAACACCGAAGATCTGGCGGCGGTCGGGCTTGAAAGCAGCGACGCGCTGCGCGCCAAAACCCTGTGGCAGGCCCCGGTGCCTTCGGCGCTGCGCGAGAAGATGATCGCCGAATTCGAACTGATCAAAGCCGGGTTCTGATCTCCGGCATCGCTTTCCAGAATCAGAACGCCCCGCCAATCGGCGGGGCGTTTTCTTGTTGGCCGCAGCGGCTTTGGCCGGGCAGGGGCGGCGGCCTCCCCTTATTGGAACAGCACGATGGAGTCCGCGCCCCAGCCCACCGGAACCTCGCTGCCAGGCGGCGCGATGGACCGGCCTGCGGTGTTGCGCATCGAGATGGTCACATCTTCGGGGTGGCCGGGCAGACGCACGCTGTAATAGGTCATGTCGCCGTAATAGGCAGTGCTGGTTACCTCGCCTTTTGCAACGTGTTCAGTCTGCTCGCTGCCGTCAAAGAGTATAGTCAGCATTTCAGGCCGGATGCCAATCGAATCCAGGTTCCGCAAGTCCAGCCCTTCAGGGATCTGAGCCGTCGGCAGCTCGATACTGCCAAGTGCCGGGATGTCGAGCGCCAGATGGCCGTTCATGCCACCGGTGGCGCGGGCGTCGAGGAAATTCATCACCCCGATGAAGGACGCCACGCGCTTGTCCACCGGACGGCGGTACAGTTCCTCAGGGGAAGCGAGCTGTGCGATCCGGCCGTCGAACATCACCGCGATCCGGTCGGACATGGTCAGCGCTTCCTCCTGATCGTGGGTCACCAGGATGAAGGTGATGCCAAGCTTCTGCTGCAGCTGCCGCAGCTCCACCTGCATCTGGTCGCGCAGCTTCTTGTCGAGCGCTGACAGCGGCTCGTCCAGCAGCACCACCTTCGGCTTCATCACCAGCGCCCGGGCCAGCGCAACCCGCTGGCGCTGGCCGCCCGACAGCTCATGCGCGGCGCGGGCGCCCAAGCCGCCCAGATCCACCATTTGCAGCGCTTGCTCCACTTCGCGGGCGATTTCGGCCTTGGGCATCTTGCGGGTTTTCAACCCGTAGCCGACGTTCTCTGCCACACTGAGATGGGGAAAGATCGCGTAGGATTGAAACACCATATTTGTGGGCCGCCGGTTGGCGGGGACGCCTGCCATGTCCTGGCCAGCGATCACGATGGTGCCATCGGTCGGCGCCTCGAACCCGGCGATCATCCGCAGCAGGGTTGTCTTGCCGCAGCCCGAGGGGCCCAGCAGCGAAAAGAATTCGCCCTCGTTGATGGTTGCTTCGATGCCTTTCAACGCCTGAAAGGTTCCAAAATTCTTGGTGACGCCGGCAAGGTCGATGATGGGCTTAGGGGATGCGGTATCCATGTCAGGCAAATCCTCCGGTGGCTGAAGCTTCGAGACCCTGTTTCCTGGCGGCGCGGCGGCGGAACCACTCGGCAAGGATCAGGAGCAGGACGGACAGAACCAGCAGGATAGTCCCCAGCGCCATCACCGATGGCAGTTTGGCAGGGAAGCGCAGCTGGCTCCAGATGTAGACAGGCAGAGTAACCTCGGTGCCGGTCAGGAAAAACGCGATGATGAACTCGTCCAGCGAAATGGTGAAGGTGATCAGCAGGCTGGACACCACACCCGGCATGACCAGGGGAAGGACCACGCGGCGGAAGGTACCCCAGCGGCTTTCGCCGAGATCGTGGGAGGCTTCCTCAAGGCTTTGGTCCAGACCCTGAAAGGCAGAATTGAGGATGGCGATGGCGAAAGGCGTGCAGATCAGGACATGTCCCAGAACCACGGTTGCCAGCGACAGCGGCATACCCAGCTGCATCAGCAGTACCAGCAAGGCTACTGCCACGATGATTTCCGGCAGCACCAGCGGCAGCATGATAAAGCTCATGATACCGCGTTTGGCCGGGAACCGGTAACGCGCCGCCGCCCGCGCCGCGCAGGCGCCGAGGATGGTGCTCAGCACCGCCGAAGTGAGGCCGACTACCAGCGAGTTCCGCACCGCGCCGTGCAGGGCCTCAGTCTGCCACAGCACGTCGAACCATTGGGTGGTGAAGCCACTCAGCGGAAAGGAGATGATGGTGGCATCGTTGAAGGCAAACATCGGTAGCAGGATCACCGGTGCATAGAGAAACACCATGTATGCGACGGCGTAGAGGGCCAGCCATCTGGCCGAAAGACCTTTCAGGGCGGATTTCATTGCACTTTGCCTCCAAACCGTTTGCCAAGAAGGAAAATCACTGCGCTGATGCAGGCTACGATCAGCATCGAAGTGATCGCCAGCGCAGCCCCCAGAGGCGCATTGTTTGCCTTGCCGAACTGTATCTGGATCATGTTGGCGATCATCAGCCCGTCAGTGCCGCCAACAAGTTTCGGGGTGATGAAATCGCCGATAGTCGGGATCAGCACGATCAAAGTGGACGCGACGACACCGGGCATAGCCAGCGGCAGGGTGATCCGGAAGAACCGCCGCACCGGCCCGTCACCCAGATCCTCAGCGGCTTCCAGCAGTGAACGGTCGATTTTCTCCAGCGCCACGAAAATCGGCAGGATCGCAAAAGGCGCCCAGGCATGGGCCAGGGTCAGCACCACCGCATTGGCATTGTACAGCAGGAAAGTCAGCGGCTCGTCGATGATGCCCAACCCGGTGAAGGCGGTGTTCAGCACGCCGTTGTAGCCCAGGATGACTTTCCACAGAAACACCCGCAGAAGGTAGCTGGTCCAAAAAGGTACGGTGATCAGGAACAGCCACAGCGCTTTGCGCTGCTTGACGTGAAAGGACAGATAATAAGCGATCGGAAACGCCAGCCCCACGGTCACTGCCGTGACAATGAGCGAGATTTTCAATGAGCGCAGAAGCAAGGCGCGGTAGATCGGTTTGCTCCAGGCCTCGCGGTAGTTGTCCAGCGTGAGCGTGGTGTCGAGATCCAGATAGTTCTGGGTCCAGAAACTGAACGTCAGCACCATCACCAGCGGTGCCGCCAGCATCAGCAGCGAATAGAGCAATGTCGGGCTGATTAATGCGAGGCCCTGGCGCCTCTCTCCAGTTAACATTCCTGGCTCCTCCTGGGTGGTTTTAAGGGCGCCGCCCCCGCACGGGCGGCGCCCGCCTTCATGTCTTGTCCGGCTGCGCAAGCAGTTCTGCGTTGCAGGCCTTCAATTGCCCTGGTCCGGGTTCATCATGCTGCAGAACCGGGAACAGCTTGCGCAGCTCGTCGTGGTAGCTGCGCACGCCATGCTCCAGATCCGACAGGATGACGCCATCATAGCCGCTGGAGAAGGCCGCCTCCCAGCACCATTCGATCAGCTGCTCATCCTCCTTCGAGGTGATCCGGTCGATCCGCCCGCTGAGATAGCGCGCGGCGCGCAGCTGCCGGTCTTCGGACGGTCGCTTGTAGCAGGCGGCGCGCTGGATGGTGCGGCCGTTTTCCACCGGAAACTCGTGGTAGAAAATCACCGAGTCCGGGTAGATGCCGAACACCAGGTTGGGGAACAGCCCAAGATACAGCCAGGCTGCCTGATGCTCGTCGTCCAAAGCCTCGGTCCGCGGCAGCAGCTTCTTGTAATTCTTCACGCTCCACAGCCGCCCGTTACCGGGACGGAAGGCGCCGAAGGATCGCGCGGCGCCATTGCTGAACGGCTGATCCGCATAACTGCTGCCAAACAAGTCATGCAAACCAGGGTGCGCCAGCGGCACATGATAGCCTTCGTTGTCCACATCGCGGACGCATTTCCAGTTTGCGGCAATTTCGGTGGCGCTGATCCCGTTCCCGTCCGGCAGAAGGTCTGCCAGACCGTAAGGCGCCAGCTCCGCCTCGAACTGCGCCATCACTTCGGACACCGCGGGCTGTGGTCCCGGCTTGAAGCGCACAAAGACAAAACCGTGCCAGATGTCCATCTCGACCGGTTTCAGCCCCCACTCCTGCGGATCCAGATCCGGCAGGGTTTCGGGCCGTGCCGCACCGCGCAGGGTGCCGTCCAGATTGAAGGCCCAGCCATGGAACGGGCAAATGATGGCGTTCTTGCAGTGGCCTTTATCCTCTGCCACAACACGGCTGCCGCGATGGCGGCAAAGATTGTGAAAAGCCCGCACCTGGCCATCCGCTCCCCGGACCACCAGGGCCCGCTCACCGGTGAAATCAGCGGCCATGAAATCACCGGGTTCCGGCACATCATTGACATGGCAAACAAGCTGCCAGTGGCGGCGGAACAAAAGCTCCTTTTCCTCCTCCAGCAGCTCCGGATTGGTATAGCTCCAGGCGGGTAAACCGGTGCGTCCGGCCCTGGGATCAGACTGAATCAGCGCTTCGTCCTTCATGCGGGTCTCCTTCCCTCTGACGGGAATCATTAGCATTATTTATTTGAGCGCTCAAATAAAATAATTCACCGATGAGCGCATTGATGTCTGGACAAACCAGATTCCCGGCGTAAAGTTTGAGCGATCACTCAAAAAGAAGAGGGTAGAGAAAATGCGCCGCGCGAGAAGCCGCAGAAAAACCGCCTCAAACGAAGCACCCGCCAGCAAAGGCCCGCATTCCCAGGCCACTCCGGCCTATGCACCGCTGACACCGGTGCAGGTGGACAAGATCGTGGACACCACGATTGAGCTGCTCGCGACCTCCGGCGTGGTCATCGAACCGGGCGGTGAGGCGGATGGCTTGCTGCGGCAGGCTGGCTGTACCCTTTCTGACGGCGGTATCGTGAAGATTCCGGAAGCTGTGACCCGCAGGGCACTGGAAACAGCCGCCCGCAAGACCACGCTCTGGGACCGCAACGGTGAAAACCCCATCTCGATTGACTGCGATCATACCTGGTTCATGCCCGGCATGACCTGCATCGCGGTCTATGACGAGGAATCCGGTGAGCCGCGCCCCTCCACCCGGGAGGACCTGGCGCTGATCACCCGGATTGCCGACAAGCTGCCGCATGTCGACGGTGTCTGCATCGCGGTTAAGAACGTCGAAGAGTCGAACCAGTTCGGCGAGATCGACGAATTCGCCTGCCTGATGGAAAACACTACCAAGCCACTGGAATACCTTTGCGAACACCCGTCGTCGCTTGACGCTGTCATCGAAATGGCGGGCGCGCTGCGCGGATCGCAGGACGCGCTGAGGGAAAGACCCTATTTCCTGCATCTGGTCACGCCGCTGCCGGTCAATCTAGCGCGGATCCACTCGGAGCAGATCATCACTGCAGCCCGGGCGGGGATCCCGGTTGGTGTCGGCACCCTGCCGATTGGCGGCGCATCTTCCCCGATTACCCTGGCCGGCTGCATCACCCACGCCCTGATGACAGATTTCGCCGCCGTTGTTTTGGGCCAGCTGGCCGCCGAAGGCAGTTTCTGCGTCGGCTGTTCGGACGTGAATTTCATGGAGCCGGCAACCGGCGCCATCGGCAGCTTCTCCCAGACCTCGGTTGCGGACATGGCGATGTGCCAGATCCGCCGGTCGCTGGGGTTCCCCTCGCTGACCGGCATCGGCGGCTGCTCGGTTGCCCGCCGCTTCAATCAGGATGCGGTCTGGGAGATCTCCTCGAACATGACGCAGATGTTCTACAACCGCCCCGCCACAATCGACTATATGGGATCGCTCGATCAGGGCTTAACCTACTCGCTGCACGCTCTTCTGCTGTGCGAAGATTTGGCCGGGCTGCTGCGCAAGATGTGGCAGGGAATGGAAATTTCCGCCGACCAGATGGCGGTTGATCTCATCCGGCAGGTCGGCCCTGCCGGTAATTTTCTTGCTCACCAGCACACGGTCGACAATTGCCGGACCCAGGTTTGGAACTCCCGCTATTTTGGTCCGAACATACCGCTCAGCAACGCAGGCGCACCGGATCAGGATCTGTTTGAACGCGTTGACGACGACCTCAAGGCAATGCTGGCCGAGATGGAACAACCGGTGTTGCCGCCGAAAACCAAGGCGGCAGTAACCGCGATCTTAAACAATTACCGCGATCTCGGGGTCTAGGTGTTTGATCCCAAGGTTTGATGGTGCGATCCTTTCACAGGAATGGAAGGAAGCATTGTGGGACAAGTTCGTCACGGGAGCGCCACGCACTGTCAGCCGGCAGGCGATTGCGCAGCAATCTGCCGATAGGGCACGCACGCCGTCAGAGCTGCTATACAGCGATCGCAAGCTTCGCTCGCGGAGCTGAGCAAGGAGCTGGGCATCAATCCCAAGACCGTCGCGAAGTGGCGCAAGCGTGCGACGGTGGAGGATTTGAAGACCGGGCCGAAGGAACCGCGTTCAACCGTTCTCTCCGAAGCGGAGGAGGCAATGATCGTCGCATTCCGGCGGCACACGCTACTGCCGCTGGATGATTGCCTTTATGCTCTTCAGCCGTCGTTTCCGCATCTGACGCGGCCGGCGCTCCATCGGTGCCTTCAGCGGCATGGCATCTGGCGCTTGCCGGATGCCGAGGGTGACAAGCCAAAGCGGCAGCGGTTTAAGCGCTACCCCATCCACAGCCCGGCAGTGCATGTTCACATGCATGAGAGGGGGCTTATTTCATATCGACATCGCCGAGATTCAAACGGTGGAGGGCAAGCTTTATCTCTTCGCGGGCATTGACCGGACCCGCGAGATGAACCCGCTGCCGCTATCGTCTCTGATCGTCTTGGGGCAGCCGATCTGCCCGCAGAGCCGTTCGAGCGTCTGCACAACATCTTCGCCCCGATAGGTGAAGCGCGGATCGGCCGCAGGGCTGAGCCAGAAATGCGTGTCGGCAACGGTCAGGATACGCAACCTCCTGCCCAGGGCGAGCTGGTCGTGAACGAAGTCCCTTCCGGCAGATTGCGCTTGCGCAATCGCCTTTCGGGCAAGGCATCGCCCAGACATCGTTCGGCCTGACGGCTTCCTGACGGCTTCCTGGTGGTCTTCCCGCAGCTTGGCCTTCACCCGGCGCTTGGGGTGCTTGTTCCTGAGCTGCAGGCCCAACTCATTGTAAATCATGAGGGTTTTCTTCATGTTGATCACCCGGCCCTCCCCAATCGACGCACATCCCGGTGGCAATCTCGCGCAAACGGCCAGGCTTCAGAGCTTTCGCCGAATGACATCCTGAAGCATCTCCCGGTCCAGCGTCAGATCCGCCACGGTTGTTCGGGGCAAACAGTCCCCCGGACTGTTTGCGTTTCCCTCCAGCGCTTTCAGCCGGCGCATCTCGTCCGGCAGAAGGCCCCCGTATTTTTCTTCCAGTTGGAGTATGCCGCCTGGCTGATCCCGGCCTTGCGGCAGATCTCCGCGACCGGTGTGCCTTGGGCGCCCTGCTTAAGGATGAAGGCCTTCTGCGCCTCCGTGAACTTCGATGCTTTCATGCGATTGCGCTCCTCTCCCAGCCAGGGAAATTCAGCGGAAAACTCCGGCTCTGAACGATCCAGTTTTCAGGGGGCAGAGCAGCCCAATTCATGGACGCATACAACTTCGCTCGCAGGCTCAAGACGCTCAGCGGCCTCACACCCTGCGAATATATCTGCAAGATATGGACTTCTGAGTCAGATCGATTCACCCTGAATCCGATCCACCAGATGCCGGGACTGAACACCTGAACACCTGGACACAGTTGCTAGGGTGTAAAGCGTTCAGATCATGCCGAAATAGCTGCGGTAGAAGCCTGGCAGACTCCATTCCATTTCCGACAGCGGGCCGGGAATGAAACGGTGCGAATTCACCCCTTCCTGATTGTGGCGGATAATCTTTTCGTCATCGAGCGAGGTCACATGCCAGAGCCAGGTAAGCGCCTCCTTGTCGTAGTCGCGGCCCTCTTCCGCACCACCACGCACATACCAGGCGATCTGTATATCGGTCTCCTGCAGGGAGCGCGGCACAAAGCGGTAGCCGACAAAGTGGTCGGCGTAGATCAGGAAATAGTTGAGCGTGCCGACCGCAAGGTCGGTGGCACCGCCGTCATGGCCGCTGAGCTCGCCTAGCGGAGGCGCCAGCGGTGCGCCGTCCCTGCTGCCGGTCTGATAGCCGGGAAACAGCGGGTAGCGGCGCCAGTAGACATCCGCGCCCGATGCCAGGGCATTGGGGCCTGTGAGGTCCAGTTCTTCGGTCGGCAGGCCGATGGCGGCAGAGCGTTCGCGCAGGGCTTCGCCATGTTTTTCAACATCCGCCGGGTCTTTCAGCGAATGGCTGCGCGAATATTCCTGATGCGAGGGCGCGCAATGGTAGCACTCCAGATAGTTCTCCAGCGCCAGTTTCCAGTTGGCGGGCACCGGATAGGAGGCCTCGTGCGCAAGCGTCAGGTTTTCCAGCTGCATCGGGGCGGACAGCGGTGCCAGCTTGTCCAGGCTGTCCTGCAGCACCGGCGGGTTTTCGTCGGCGCAGACAAAGATCAGCCCCTGGAAAATCTGAACCTGCACCGGGAACAGCCCGTATTCGCCGGGGTCGAAATCCGGCCCCATGGCACGGCCGCCGCGCAAGCGTCCGTCCAGCCCGAAGGTCCAGGCGTGATAGGGGCAGGAGAAAACCCGGGCTGTGCCCTGTTTCTCCAGGCACACGCGGGATCCGCGATGGCGGCAGACATTCAGATGGGCGCGGACATCGCCGCTGCGGTCGCGCACCACGATGATGGATTCCGGGCCGTAGTCGAACAGGAAATAGTCGCCCGGCTCTGCGATCTGGCTGACATGGCCGGCCCAGATCCAGTTGCGGTTCCAGAACGCCTTGATGTCGTGGTCATAAACCGCCTGAGAGGTATAGAAATGCCGCTCAAGCGCAAATCCGGGCTGATGGGTTTCAATCAGGTCACGCATCACTTGCAGGTCATCTTTGGGCATCATGCGCCTCCCATATCGTTGAGTGAGATAAGTTCGCGGCGGAACCATTCAGCATCGGCTGCCGCCGGGTCGCGTTCAAAGTTGCGTGCCGCCAAATGGCCGGCAAAGACCGCATCGGCAATCAGGCCGGGCGACGCGGCGTCGCCGATCAGTTCCAGCGTGGTGAACCGGTCGCCGTAGTCTGCGCGCAGGGCATCGAAAAGCGCCGTATCGCGCTGGCGGGATGTCACCATCAGAAGGCTGGCGCAGCTGATTTGCCGGATGCGGCCGGTGTAAACACAGGCGAGTGCTGCGCCGGTGGCATCCGCCGATTGGAGCAGATGCAGCGGCACGATCTCCACGCCCGCCTCCAGCAGGCTGGTTTGCACCCGGGCCTGCTCCAGCGTCAGGTCGGTAAAGGCCGAGGCAACAGCGCCGGGCGTGGCCAGGATCACCTTGCGGCCCGCCGCGGCCAGGTGGTCGGCCAGCACCCCGCCCAGATACCCCTGGTCGTCATCATAGAGCAGCACCGGCCCGCTGTCCGGCGGCAGTTCACCAGCCATGATATCATCCGGTGTGAAACAGGGCATATCCTGCACCGGCAGCGGGGCCAGCGAAGACCGCCCGCGCCCGTCACGGTGCCACTGGCTGCCGGTTGCGAGGAAGACATTGGGAATGCCGAGGTCCGCCACCTCTTCGGCGGTCATCGGGCTGTCTGTGAACATCTGGACATTGGCGCGCTGCTGCAGCTGCCACAGACGGTTGTCCGCGACCCGTTTCCAGGCCTCCAGCCCTTTGAGGCGGCTTTCGCGCAGCGCCCGCCCGCCAAACTCCCCCCCGGTTTCGGCAACTGTCACGTCATAGCCGCGTTTGGCCAGCTGCATCGCGCATTCCAGCCCGGCTGGCCCGGAGCCGACGACCAGCGCGGTCTCTTCCTTCGCCTTTGGCGCAATCACTTCAGGGTGCCATCCGCGCCGCCATTCCTCGCCCATGGTCGGGTTCTGGGTGCAGCGGATCGGCACGCCGAGCATGTCAGCGGAGACGCAGATGTTGCAGCCGATGCATTCGCGGATTTCCTCGATCCTGCCGTCTTCGATCTTTTTCGGCAGAAACGGATCGGCAATCGAGGGCCGGGCCGCACCAATGAGATCAAGCACCCCCTTTTTGACCAGCGAGGCCATCAGATCCGGCGAGGTGAAACGGCCGACACCGACGACGGGTTTGGAAGTCACCTGTTTGACGAATTCGATGTAAGGAACCTGAAACCCGTCCTGCGGCTGGAACCGGGTGGTCTGGCTGTCATTGCTCCAGTCCGAGACATTCACATCCCAAAGATCGGGCAGATCAGCCAGCAATTCCACCACGGCGCGGCCTTCCTCCTGCGCCTGCATCCCGTCCGGTCCGGCCATCTGATCCACGGCAAAGCGGAAGGCTACCGCGCAATGGCCGTCAAGCTCCTCGCGGGTTTCCTCCAGCAGTTCGCGGGTAAGGCGCAGCCGGTTTTCCAGGCTGCCGCCGTATTCATCGCTGCGGTTGTTGTACTGCGGCAGCAGAAAATGCTGCGGCAGGGTCATCTGGTGGCCGGCGTAGATATAGACAACATCAAAACCCGCCTCCTTGGCCCGCCGGGCAGCGGCCCGGTGCCAGCGGCGCAGGTCGCGGATGTCGGATTTGTCCATCGCACGGGCCTGCTTCGGGAATGGCGTGTCGATCGGCATGTCCGACGGGCCAAGCACCGGCGCGCGGGTCAGATGGTTTGTTGCGTGATGGCCGTTATGGGCGAGCTGGATCGCCGCAAGCGCACCTTTGCCATGCACACCGTCCGTCATCAGCCGGAGGGCGGGAATGTCATGCTCATCCCAAAGCCGGTTTTCCGCATAAGGCCCAAGGTCCGAGGTCGGATGAATTTCCGTCTCCTGGGTGGAGACGACCGCCCAGCCGCCTTCGGCCTTCATGGTGCGCATCGCGGCCTCTGCCTGGGGGCGCACATGGCCCATCCCGTTGCAATGGGGCACCTGGTAAAATCGGTTCCGTGCGGTGACGGGGCCGATTTTCACCGGCTCGAAGAGAATGGAATACCCATTTGCGCCTTGCATGCTGGCACATCCTTTGTGTCTTGGTTGTTTGGTCTTGGCGGTGCGGCGGGTTTCAGTGCCCGCCGCCGGCTGGATCAGAACCCGGCTTTGATGCGTTCGAATTCCTTCAGCATGCGGCCTTCAAGCTCGGGCTTGACGGCGTCGAAGAACAGGCTGCCGCTGAAGAAACTGTCCACATCACCAAACCCGTAGGTCTGGATCAGCTCCTGATCGGCGGATTTGAAGGCCTCCGCGTTGGCATGCGCGTAGCCCCAGTTCTCGATGATGTATTTGCCACTAGGCTCAGAACTCAGCGCGTTTAGCATGTCATAGACCTGCTCGTCGCTCTGGGTGGAGGAATTCAGGTGCACATAGCCGCAGACCCAGGTGGCGATGCCCTTGTCCACGTCGCGCATCATCTTTGCGGGGGTTTCGTTCCAGATCAGGTTCAGCTCGGACTGGTTCCAGCCCCAGCCCATGGTCACCTCGCCGCTGGCGATGGCCTGATCCAGCTGGCCCGCATCGGACCAGTAGAAGCGCACGTTCGGGTGGATCGCACGCAGAAAGTCCGAGGCTTTCTGGAATTCTTCATCCGACATGTCGGTATAGCTTGTGGCGCCGGTGGCCAGCGCTGCCATCGCATAGGCCGAAGAGGCCGCGTCGGGAATGGCGATCTTGCCCTGATGGGCCGGATCAGCGAGTAATTGCAGCGACACGTCAGCGGCGTCGATCTGGTCGGTGCGGTAGATCAGCCCGGTATTGCCCCATTCAAACGGCACCATGTAGGTATTGCCGTCGATGGTGACGCCGTCCACGTCCTTGATCTGCGGCAGCAGCTTGTCCCAGTTGCTGATTTTCGAGGTGTCGATGGGTTTCAGCAGCCCCGCGGCCACCCATTTGCGCAAACCATCAGTGCAGGGGTGGGCGAGGTCGGCGGCAAAGCCCGATTGCAGCTTGGTGAAAGCCTCTTCGACACTGCCGAAATAAGTGTAGCTGGGGGCGCCGCCGTATTTGGCGACGTAGTCGCCATAAAACCCCTGATCCTCGTAGCCGGACCAGTCAAAGACCGACAGGCTGGCTGCGTCTGCTGCGGCGATCCCCGCCGAGGCGGTCAGGGCCGTGGCAGCGGCCAGTACCGTTTTGAACTGTTTCATGTTTCTTCCTCCCATTATTCTCATGCCTCGCGGGCGCCGAGGTCGATGACAGAGGCGTTCTGCACCCCCAGCCAGACCGGATCGCCCTGTTTGTGATCAACCGTGTGGAAGTAGTTCGGCACCGACACCGCGATGGGCTGCTGCAACCCGTCAGTGGTGACGTGGTAATGCACGTTCTCACCGTAGAAAGCGGCGTTGGTGACGGTGCCCTGCAGATAGCCGTCATAGCCCTCCGGCCGTTGCGCCGAAATTTCCAGCTGCTCGGGGCGGATGCCCGCCAGCAGCTGCGGCCCGCGCCGGGGCACATTCGGGTTCACATCGATGGTGAGGGGCCCGAACCCTTGCACCTCCGCCTGCAGCTTGCCGTTCGCCTCGCCTGTCACGGCCGCGTCGAGGAAGTTCATGCCGCCGATGAAGGCCGCCACTTCCCGACTTGCAGGGCGGGCATAGAGCACTTCGGGCTTGTCCACCTGTTCCAGCTTGCCCTGGAACATCACGCCGATGCGGTCGGACATGGTCATCGCCTCGTACTGGTCGTGGGTCACCATGACAAAGGTGATGCCAAGCTTCTGCTGCAGGCGGCGCATTTCGAACTGCATTGCCTCACGCAGGTTCTTGTCGAGCGCCGACAGCGGCTCATCCAGCAGCAGCACCTTGGGCCGCATCACCAGGGCGCGGGCCAAAGCAACCCTCTGGCGCTGGCCGCCCGACAGCTCATCGGCCTTGCGCGCCTGCAGCCCGCCCAGCTCCACCATGTCCAGCGCCTCGGCCACGCGTGCGCTGATCTCGGCTTTTTTGAGTTTCAGCTTGCGCAGGCCGAAGGCGACGTTGTCACCGACATTCAGATGCGGAAAGATCGCATAGGACTGGAACACCATGTTGGCGGGCCGCTTGTTGGCGGGGATATCCGCCATGTCCTGGCCCGCGATGCGGATGCTGCCGGCGTCATGATCCTGAAAGCCGGCAATCATCCTGAGCGCCGTTGTCTTGCCGCAGCCCGAGGGGCCGAGCAGCGAGAAGAACTCGCCTTCCTTCAATTCAAGGCTGAGATCGCGCACCGCCACAAAGGTGCCAAAGCGCTTTTCCACCCCGGAGATTTCGATGATGTTCTGGCTGGTCATCTGCTGGTCCTCTCAACTCAGGCGGATCTATTGGCGGATTTGGTGGAGCGGCGGCGGAAGTATTCGGCTGTCAGCAAGAGCAGCACCGAGGCGAGCAGCAGCAAGGAGCCAAGCGCCAGCGTGTTCGGCAGCTTGGCCGGGAAGCGGATCTGGCTCCAGATATAGACCGGCAGGGTGGGCTGGTTGCCGGACAGGAAGAAGGCCAGCACAAATTCGTCGAAGGACACGGTGAAAGTGACCAGCAGGCTGGCGACAATGCCCGGCGCCACGATCGGCAGGGTCACCCGGCGGAAGGTGCCGATGACGCTTTCGCCCAGGTCAAAAGCGGCTTCCTCCAGCGACTGGTCAAAGTCGTCAAAGGCGGATTTCATGATTGATACGGCAAACGGCAGCGCGACAAAGACATGGCCGAGGATCACCGTGGTCAGCGACGGCCGCAGTCCCAGCGAGATGAACAGCACCAGCATCGAGGAGGCCACGATGATGCCGGGGATAACCAGCGGCAGCATCACCAGCCCTTCGGAGACCTCGCGCCCCGTGAAGCGGTAGCGCACATAGGCGCGGGCGGCGAACAGCCCCAGCGAGGTGGCCGCCAGTGCGGTCACCACGCCGACGATCAGCGAGTTCGCCATCGCCTGCAAGAGCGTGTCCTGCGCGCCCAGCTGGGCATACCATTTCAGGGTGAAGCCCTTCATCGGGAAGGCGACGATGGTGCCGTCGTTGAAGGAAAACAGCGGCAGCAGCAGCACCGGCAGGTAGAGGAAGATCAGGTAGCCGATGGCATAGGCCAGCAGCCAGGGGAAGCGGAGAGGTCTGCGCCGGGACTTTCTGGCAGCAGCGTTCAACGGCTTGTTCAGGGGTTCGCTTACCGGAGTGCTCAACGGATTTTCCTCCCCAAGGCGGTGGCCAGGATGACGAACAGGATGGCGACAAAGCCGACCGAGGCCATCGCCACCAGCGACAGCGTCGCGCCCAACGGCCAGTTGTTGGCGGGGCCGAACTGCACCTGGATGAGGTTCGCCACCATCTTGCCTTGCGAGCCGCCGACCAGCGACGGGGTGACGTAGTCGCCGACGGTGGGAATGAAGATGATCAGGCTGGCGGCAATGATGCCGGGCACGGTCAAGGGCAGGGTAACGCGGAAAAAGCGCTCCAGCTTGGAACAGCCAAGATCGGTGGCGGCCTCCAGCAGCGCGCGGTCGATCTTCTGCAGCGAGACATAGATCGGCAGGATCGCAAACGGCGCCCAGGCATGCGCCAGGGTCAGCACCACCGCGAATTCATTGTAGAGAAGAAAGGTCAGCGGTTCGTTGATCAGCCCAATTGAGAGCAGCGCGGAATTCATCACCCCGTTGAACCCGAGGATCAGCTTCCAGCTGAACACCCGCAGCAGGTAACTCGACCAGAACGGGATGGTGATCAGCAGCAGCCAGAGGGTTTTCTTGCGGGTGCGGAAGGCAATGAAATAGGCAATCGGATAGGCCAGCGCCACTGTCGCCATGGTCACTGCCCCGGCAATCAAGATCGAGCGCAGCATCAGATGCCGCACCAGCGGATCGGTCGCGGCCTCGGCGTAATTGGCCCAAGTCAGCGTCTTGTCGATGTCGACATAGGACTGGGTCCAGAAGCTGTAGGCCACCAGAATGCCCAGCGGTGCCGCCACCAGCAGCCCCACATAAAGCGAAGCCGGGGCGCTCAGTGCCAGGCCTTTGCTTGTTTCGGTTTTTAAAATTCCGGCCATTGCTGGGTATCGCTTACCGTTTTGTTGCGAGGGTGCCGCAGTAAAAATGGACAATCGTCCATAAAAGAGTGGCGGTCAGAACGTGTTTCTGTCAACAGGTTTCTTAAGAAAATGGACAAGCGTCCATTTTTGCTGGATAATCTGCGCGGGATATGCGACCAATAATGCACGCTGCTGCTGCTGCGGGGCCGACGAATTGTGAACACCGCCAAAAAAACAGAGCCAGATGCCAGGAAAACGGGACCAGAACCGGGAACAGAACCGCCGCGCCCTGATCGAGGCGGTGCTGGATTCGGTGGCGGAGAAAGGGATCTCGGAGACTTCCGTCAGCGAAATCATCCAGCGGGCCGGCCTGTCGCGTGGAATGATCCACCTGCATTTCGGCGGCAAAGACAATCTGGTTCACGCCGCCGTCCAGCATTCCTCTGAAGACTATTATGACGGGCTGGACGCGCTGCTGCAGACGGCGGGCAGCAGCCCGCAGGAGCAAATAGAGATGATTGTCCGCGGCGATCTTAGCGAGCGTGTCCTCAACCGCCGGAATGTCAGCATCTGGTATGCTTTCCGGGGCGAAGCCCGCAACCGCAAGGCCATTGCCGAATATTCCGACACCCGTGACGAGCGGCTGCGGGGCATGATCCACAACGCCTTTACCCGAATCGTGTGCGAGTCCGACACCCCGGCCCCTTCCGAGGCCGCCCGTGATGCCACCCACGGCACCCTGGCATTGCTGGAGGGCATGTGGACCGACTTCCTGCTGCACCCTGACCGCTTCGACCGGGAGGAGGCGTCGCGGATCATCTTCCGCTTCCTGGCGGCCATGTTCCCGGCGCATTTTTCGCTGAAGGGTGCCGTGCGCCCGTTGAAAGTATAGGCACCTCGGCGCGGTTTCCCGCCGCCGCTCCGCCCTGATCAGGTGCGCGCGAACACTGCTGAGGTCAACGAACCGATCAATCGACCGAAGCAGATGATCCTGGGGAACGTGTTCTTCCAGCGAAAAATCGTAGAACAAGGCCGCCTGCGCCTCTTGCCTCGGTCCCGTCATCGCCAATCCTCTCGCTCGTTGGGAGAATTGAATCAGCCGCTTGCGCCTCGATTAAGGAAGAGTTTTTCAACAAAATAAGCCCAAATTTTTTGATTGCTGCGTCTTGCCTGAACTAGCACGAAGCTCGCAATACTGACGTTCGCCATGGAAGGGCCGGGCTCTTGCGGTCACTCACCGGTTTCCCGGGGCGCCGATGTGCAGTCCTTCGTTGCGGACCTTCGCTGCAGTCTCGAAACTGTTTGCAGCGTGACCTCATGCTTAGCCATTGAAGGTGACTTGCGCGTTCATGGATGACTAAATGCATTTTTGTTTGTGAGCCGCCAACAGCCGCGATTGAAGTTCGTTTCGCAAGGCCGTGTGGCTGCGCGCAGCAGGAGCCCTCGGATTGGATGATTTGAAGCAGGCGTGATCTCCCGATACTGTGCCAGGAGCATTCAGAGGCGGATTTGCCCCAAAACGGCAAACGTCAGGCTTCGAAGTTGATATGACCACCGCAGATTGTCAGTGCCACACGTGCCAAGCGGAGCTGGTCCGCCCGCTGCGCCTCAAGATCGCGGTCCATGACAACAACATCTGCCATCATGCCCGCACGCAGCCTGCCTTTGCGATGCTCGTTGAATTCCGCCCAGGCGCCGTCACGGGTATAGGCCGCCAGCGCATCGCGCAGGCCGTGGCTTTGATCTTGCCAGGTTCCCGGCAGCGCCTGGCGCGCTACTGCGCCTTGGATTGTGGGCATAACGGCCACCGGAACAACCGGCCAATCGGTTGAAAAAATGACCTTGGCGCCGTTCTCGCGAAGTGTCCGCGACGGGAAGGCCAGCGGGATCTGGTGGCCGTGCAGCAAGGGCGCAAGTTCCGGGATTGCTTCGGGATAGGAGTGCGGCGCATGCAGGGGCTGCATGGAGGCGATGACGCCAAGCGCACGGAACCGTGGGATGTCATCGGCGCTGATGGTCTCGATATGCTCCACCCGGTGGCGGCTGTCACGCGCGCCGTTGGCGCGTCGGGCCGCTTCAAAGGCATCCAGTGTCCGCCGCACACCTGCGTCGCCGCAGGCATGGACAGAGATCTGCAAGCCCATGGCATCAGCACGGGTGCAGACCTCCTTGAAATGAGCATCGGAAAACAAGGGCGCACCGCAGCTGTCAGTCCCCGGATAGGGCTGCAGCATGAAGGCGGTTCTGTTTTCGATCACCCCGTCGATGAACATCTTGACCCGGGCGGACCACAACATATCGCCGGCATAGGTCCTGCGCATATAGGCTGCCTCTTCCAGCCGTTCCAACGGGTCGGTGTGTTTGAGATGCAGCGGCACTTCGGTCCGGCACAGCAGTTTGCCTTCCGCCTCCATTTCCGAGAGCAGCTCCAGCTGATAGAGGTTGCCATCCATGTTGTGCAGGCCGGTGATGCCGTGGGACGCGCAGTGCTGCAGCCCCTTTTCCAGCACGGCCTTGTCCGTTGCGCGCTGCGCGGGTGTTGGCGCCGGAACCGGATCGGCGCCGGTCATCGAGCCTTCCTGGTCGCGCCCGCCCAGCGGCGTGAACTTCATCAGCGGCGCCAGCGCGCCCGCCTCGCGCAGCTCGCCGGTTGCGGCGCCGTCGCTGCCCATGACGATCTCGGAGCCTGCCTCCACGGTCCCGCCGTGCAGCAGCCCCGCCAGTTCCAGCGCGCTGGTGTTGGCCCAGGCAGTATGGCAATCCGGCGCCATGCAGGCAAAGGGGCGGTACGGCAGGGCTGCGTCCAGATCATGGCGGGTCAGCGAGCGGTCCCCCATCGCGTGATAGCTGGCCGCATAGGCGTAAAGCAGAACGTCATCCGGCCGCTGTGCCGCATAGGCGCGGATTGCCTGAGTCAGGGCCTCCAGCCCGGTGACACCGGTCAGATCCAGGTATTCCAGTTCCGCCGCGCCCTGAAACAGGTGGACATGGCTGTCGATGAACCCGGGCAGGACGGTGTTGCCCTGGGCGTCGAACACCCGGGCCGTCCCGGCGATGGCCCGGATTTCGGCATTGGTCCCCACTGCGGTGATGAGGCTGCCCTTGATTGCCAGGGCCTCGGCATCGGGGCCGTCGAATGTCAGAACTTTGCCGTTCAGGATTACCAGGTCGGTCATTGTTCCCTCTGAATGTGCAAGAGTGTCCGGTCCGGGAGAATTGTCCTCTCCCGGGGCTTTTGTTCAGGTATTGAAAGAATGCAGCTGGGGCGCCCTGTTACAGGTTCGGACGCCGCGAGGCCTGATCCAGCCAGGGCATCTTCTCTTGCAGCACCGAAGCCACATGGAAGGCCCGCGGGTCGTCAAAGGCGCGCGCTACGATCTGCACCCCAATCGGCCGACCGTTTGCGCCAATCCCGGCAGGCACGGCCAGCGCCGGCAGACGCGACAGCATGTTGAAGACGGCAAGCGTGTTCAGATCGTATTCGCTGTCGAAATCACGGTCGCCGATGGTGATGCGGTCCCAGGGCTTTTGCTCGGCAAACATCTCGTAGCTGGCAAAGGCCGGGCAGATGAAGGCGTAGCAGTCGTTTTCCATCATCGGCCCGAACCGGCTGTAGATGTCCGCCGCCACATCGTAGGAGGCCAGGAATTCGTCCGCCGTGGTCTTGGCGGCGCATTCGGCAAAATACTTGGTGTAGTCGCAGACCTGGTCCGGATGCGCCTCAACCTCGCGGACCAGGGCGGCTCCCATCAGGTGGTTCAGGTAATTCTTGCAGCCTTCGCGCACGTCGTGGCCCCAGCCCAGCTTCACCTCTTCGATGATTGCACCTGCGTCCGACAAGGCGTCCAGCACCTTATAGGTCTGATCGGCGACGTCCTTGGTCACCACTTCGTTGCTGATGTCCAGGCTGTAGCCGATGCGCTTGCCCTTGAGACTGCCGTATTCCATCGGGATGGTCATCTTTTCCCGGATGGTGGCAATGTCCTGCGGGTGGTGGCCCGAGATGACATTCTGCATCAGCGCGCAATCGGCAACGGTGCGGGCCATGGCGCCGACGTGGCAATAGGTATCCAGGTTAAATGGCGCCGCATCCGGCACCCGGCCATAAGGCGGTTTGAAGCCCACGACGCCGCAAGCCGCTGCCGGGCCGCGGATGGAGCCGCCGATGTCCGACCCGGTCGCAAGGGTGGTGGTGCCTGCCGCCAGTGCGGCCCCAGCGCCGCCCGAGGATCCGGAGGGGGTATATGCGGGATCCCAGGGGTTGCGGGTCACACCGTGCAGGCGGGTTTCGGTGGTCCAGGCGCTGCAGAATTCAGGCGTGGCAGAGCGGGCATGGAATATCGCGCCTGCGTCGCGCAGCCGCTGCGCCACGGGGTGGGTTTCGTTGGCGATGTGGTCCTTGTAGATCAGCGAGCCTTGGGTGTTGCGCTGGCCTTTGACATCCATTTCGTCCTTGATAGCGACCGTGACGCCTTCCAGCGGGCGGGCGTCGCCCGGACGGTTCACATAGACCTCCTCAGCCGCCCGCGCCGCATCCATCGCTTCGTCAAAAAAGGTTTCGGTGAAGGCGTTGATCACCGGCTCGACAGTCTCGGCGCGGGCAAATTGCGCTTTCAGAACGTCCACAGGGGAAAGCTCACCGGATTTGAACAGTGCAATCTGCTGGGTCGCCGGCAGGTAGCACAGATCGAGATCGGACATGGCAAGGGTTTCATTCAACGGCATGGAGTTTTCTCTCGTTGCTAGGTGTCTGTTGTTCGGGCAAGGCGTGATGCGATGCTGCGATCAGCCTGCGGGTGTAATCATGCGTGGCGTCGGCAAAGAGCCGGGCGGTGGGTCCGGTTTCGACCAGCTCGCCTTTCAGCATCACAATCATGCGGTCGGCGGCATGGCGCACGACGCTCATGTTGTGGGTAATCAGCAGGATCGACAGGCCCATCTGCTCCTGCAGCGCATTCAGCAGGTTCACGACCTCGCCCTGGACCGAGACATCCAGCCCTGCGGTCGGCTCATCCGCGACCACCAGCGAGGGCGACAGGGCCAGCGCCCGGGCCACGCCCGCGCGGCGCGCCTGGCCGCCGGACAGCTCGTGCGGGAACCTGTCGGCATAGGCCTCGCCCAGCCCGGCCTGGGTCAGCAGCTCAATGGCCCGCTCGCGTGTTGCTTCCGCCCGGCGGCCATGCACGATCAGCGGCTCGACCACCTGCTGGGCAATGGTCACCCGCGGCGACAGCGAGCCTGCCGGATCCTGGAACATCATCGCGACCTGCTCGCGCGCCCGGCCCCAGCCGGCGGCATCCGCCGTGGTCAGCTCGCTGCCGTTGAGGCGGATGCTGCCCGCATCCGGGCGCACCAGCCCCATGATGCTGCGTGCCACCGTGGTCTTGCCTGATCCGCTCTCGCCGATCAGCGCCAGGGTTTCGCCGCTGCGGATATCAAAGTTGACATTGCGGACCGCCGGAATCTCTTCGCGCCAGCCGCCCAAGGATGGCGGCAGGATACCGCTGCGGGTGAAGGTCACCGACAGGTCCTCGACACTGAGCACCGGGCCGGCATCTGCCCCGATCCGCTCAGCCGGCCCCTGCACGATCCGGATTGGCTGCTCCAGCGCTTCATTCATCGTCGGCAGCCGCCGGGTGGGGGTTTCGATCTGCGCCGGGTCGCAGCGCAGCAGGGCCTTGGTGTAGCTGTCCTGGGGATCTGCAAACACCTCCTGCACGGGGCCGGCCTCGCGGATCTCGCCGGACTTCATCACCAGCACCTCGTCACACAGCGAGGCCACAACGCCCAGATGATGGGTCACAAAGACGATGGCGCAGCCGGTTTCGCCTTGCAGGCGCTGCAGCAGTTCGAGGATTTCCACTTCCAGCGTCGGGTCAAGCGCGGTGGTGGGCTCATCCGCCAGCACCAGGTCGGGGCCCAGCATCAAAGCCATGGCGATGGAGACCCGTTGGCGCTGGCCGCCGGACAACTCGTGCGGGTACATGTTCATCCGTGCCGCCGGGTCCGGCAGGCTGACCCAATCCAGCGCGTCGATGGCGCGCTGCCATTTTTCCCGCTTGGACCAGGGTTCGCGGTACAAAAGGTCAATCATCTGCTGGCCGATGGTCAGTCCCGGCGCCAGCGAGGTCATCGGATCCTGCGAGATGTAGGAAATCCGGGTGCCCCTGAGCGCCCGCATCCGGTCCGGCGGCTGGCGCAGCAGATCCTCGCCGTCGAACCAGACCTCGCCCGAGTTCAGCGTGGCGGCATCCGGCAGCAGCCGGGTCAGCGCCCAGAGCAGTGTCGATTTGCCGGAACCGCTTTCGCCGACGATGCCCAGGGTGCGGCCTTCTTGCAGCGAGAAGGAGACCCATTTCACAGCCTGGATGGGGCCAAAGCAGACGGCAAGGTCCTGCACTTCCAGAAGTGTCTCTGTCATGGCTCAGCCCTTTCCGCCAAGTTTCGGATCAAAGGCATCGCGCAGCGCCTCGCCCAGGAAGGTGAAGCCAAGGGTCGCTAGCACCAGCGGGATGCCGCCTGCCACCACCAGCCAGGGCGTGTGACCGACAAAATCGAAACCGTCCTGCAGCATCAGACCCCAGCTGGAGGCGGGCGGCTTGACGCCCACACCGAGAAAGCTGAGGCCTGCCTCGGCGGCGATGAAGGTGGGAATGTCCATCGAAGCGACGATCAGAACCGGGCCGATCACATTGGGCAGGATGTGGCGCGCCACAATGCGCACGCGGCTAGCACCCATTGCCCGCAGCGCCTCGACATATTCGGCATTGGCCTGCGCCATCACCGAGGCCCGCATGATCCGCCCGTAGTACGGCACCGAAGTTGCCACCAGCAGGCCGACCAGTACCACCATGCCGCCGCCAAAGATCGGGCCGATGGCCAGCGCCAGGATGATCACCGGATAGGCGCGCACGGTGTCGAATCCCAGCGTCAGCACATAGTCCAGCCAGCGCGGCCCCATCGCCGCCATCATGCCCAGGATACCGCCCAGGATGACCGACAGCCCGGTCGAGACCAGCGCCACGCTCAGCGCGATCCGGCCGCCGTAAAGCGCGCGCGACAGCACATCGCGGCCCAACTGGTCGGTGCCCAGCCAATGGGCGGCACTTGGCCCCTGCAGCTTGGAAGGGATGTCCATGGCATTGGGGCCATAAGGCGCGATCCAAGGGGCAAGCAGCGCCGACAGGATCAGCAGCAGCGCAAGCAGCAGCCCGAACATGCCCATCGGATCATGGGTCAGATTGGTGAACCCGCCGGACCGTGCCGGCCTGGCAACGGGTTGAATATCAGCCGCGGTCATTGCTCCTGGCCCTCCTTGAAACGGGGATCGATGATGGCGTTGAGGATATCCGCCGCTGTGGTGGCGGCGATCAGCAGGGCGCTGGAAGCCAGCACCGCACCCAGCGTCACCGGGTAGTTGCGCAGGATCACCGCGTCATACATCTGCTTGCCGATGCCGGGCCGGGCAAAGACGATCTCGGCAAAGACGGCGCTGCCCAGCATGTAGCCGACACCCACCCCCAGCACGGTGATAGTCGGCGCCACCGCCACCCGCAGCGCATAAGCCGAGATGATGCGTGGCTCGGTCAGCCCGAACGAGCGTGCATTGCGGATATAATTCGCAGACAGCACCTCGATCATCGAGGCGCGCACCAGCCGCGCCAAATAGCCGACCCAGCCGATGCCGACGGCAATGGCGGGCATGATCAGGTGGTGCAGCGTGGAGCCGAAGCTGCCCTCGCCCGCGCCGATGGCCGGCAGCCAGCCCAGCCGGGCGGAAAACAGCAGCATGCCGTAGATCGCGATGATCACCGAGGGCACCGCAATCACGCTGACCGACAGAACCCCGATCAGCCGGTCGAACAGCCCGTTGCGGCGCACTGCCGCCAGGCAGCCCAGCGGGATGCCCAGACCCGCGGCCAGCAGCATCGCCGCGGCCACCAGCTGGACGGTATGGGGAAGATGCGCCATCAGTACTTCGCTGACAGGGCGGCGGCTGCGCAGATCGATGCCCAGATCGCCTTGGGCCACCGCCCCCAGGTATTTCACGATCTGCACCGGCATCGGCCTGTCCAGCCCCAGACGCTCGGCAAATTCAGCCTTGATTGCAGGCGTTGCCCGCGGGCCCAGCATCGCGCTGGCCGGATCGCCAGGGGCCAGTTGCACCAGCACATACAGCGTCGAGACAGCCAGGATCAGCACGGTCGCCCCAAGACAGGTGCGGCGGAGAATATAGCCAAGCATTTCGGTGGTTCCTCAGAAGAAAAATCCGGGCGGGGCTGCTGGCCGCCGCCCGGCAGGAGGGAGGTCAGCTTGCGGCCTTCTTGAAGCCGGCAAAGACCGGGCGGCCGTCCGGCAGGGTGGCCGGCACGATCTTATCGTTCCACAGGATGGTCAGGGGTTCATTGGTCAGGAACAGGAAGTCGCCGGATGTCTCCATCATCTCCTGCATCTGCTTGTAAAGCCGGCCGCGCTCTGCGTCATCGGTGCTGCGGCGCGCGGTTTCGACCAGGGCGTCGTAATCCGGGTTGCTCAATCCTTCCCAGTTCCAGACGCCGACCTGATCGGAGGTGAAATACTGCATCGTGTAGATGCCGTCGGGATTGCCGGTCCAGGATTTCACATGCAGCTGCAGGTCTGCCGCGCGGGCTTCATCGACACTCCAGAAGCTGCCTTCATCCTGGCCGTTCAGCTCAACAATCAGACCAATCTCGGCCAGGTTGGCCTGGATGATCTGGGCAATGGTGGCGCGGTTGGCGGTGTTGACGAAATCCAGCCTCAGCACGGTGCCTTCGGCCCCCGCTTCAGCGATCAGCGCCCGGGCAGCGTCCACATCGCGCTGCATCGGTGCCATGTCGCGGTAGCCCAGAAGGCCTGGCGCCACGATGCCGGTGGCATGATCCGCGCGGCCGTTTGAGATCGCGGCCAGAATGGTAGGCACATCCACCGCTTTCTGAATGGCCTGGCGCACGCGGATGTCCGAAAGCCCTTCGTAGGTTTCGGAAATTCCCAGCCACAGCGGGTCCAGCGAGGCACGCAGTTCGGTGTTGCCAGTGCTCTTTGACCAGCTGTCGTATTCCAGCGCCGATGCGGCATAGGTGAAGTCGATCTCACCTGCATCAAAGGCGACTTTTGCGGCGTTGTCGTCAGGGATCGGAATGATGGCCACTTCATCAAACTCAGCCGCCGTACCGGTCCAATCGGGATCCTTTTCCAGCATGAAGGCCTGACCCGGTTCATGCGATTTGAACCTGTAGGGGCCTGCAGTGGCGACCGGGGTGGCCTCGAAATACCCGTCCGAGGCTTCGGCGGCGGCCTTGGAAATGATTGCACCCGAGGTGTAGGAAAGCGTTGCCGACCAGAAGGCGGGAGAGGGCGCGCTCAGGTGGATGATGCCGGTGTATTTGCCGGTCACCTCGACATCTTCCAGCAGCGTGAACTCGGTGGCGACGCCGGATTCAAGACCCGGATCCAGGTGGCGTTCAAAGGAGTATTCCACATCTTCCGCGGTCAGCTCGCCATAGCCGCCGGACCACATTATGCCGGGCTTCAGCTCAAAGGCGATGTGCTGCGGATCTGACAGATCAACGGATTTCGCCGCATCCAGTTCGGCCTTCCAACTGTCCCCCGGCACATGTTTCGCCAGGCGCGGATAGAGGTTGTCGATCAGCAGCTGTTCCGAGCTGGACCCCCAGTAAGCCGGATCCAGATACCCCGGATCGGCGGCAACCGCGATGCGAAGGGTTTCGGCGTGGGCAGCACCTGATGCGGCTGCCCAAAGTGCGGCCGCTGCACTTGCACATGCTGACGCACGCTTGGCCCGGTCTCTGGCGATAAGGGTCATCATTCTCTCCATCGGTTGGCATCTTTTCATCAGTCTAGAAGGCGCGCGGGCAGCAAAGCACGCGCCGTCTTGCTTTGAAGATTAAGCTAGACGCAGCGGAAGAGCTTAAAGTAGCATAAATTTATGTCTGATACTGATCTCTCTGCCAATCTCAGGATGCTGTGCAGCTACGGGCGTTCCGTCTCGGATGTCTGCCGCCGAATCGGCATCAACCGGCAGCAATTCAACAAGTACCTCACCGGCCGGACCGCCCCCTCGCTGGCCACGCTGCGCCGGATCTGCGACTTCTTCGGGGTGGATGAGGCCGAGATCCTGCAGGAGCAGAGGGCTTTTGCCAATCTGGTCCGGCTGCGGCCGCCGGTTCTGGCCCGGTCGGAGGATCCGCTTTCGGAGCAGATGGAAAAGGTCATCCGCCGCGACCGCCGCAATAGCGGCCTGCTGGAGCGCCATGAGGGGTATTACCATATCTACATGAGCCCGGACCCGTCCAAGAACTACCTTCTGAAAAGCATCGGCCGGATCTTTGGCAGCGGCCAGGACTGGTTCTCCAAGGAGCTGGAGCGCTATGAGGATGACGAATTTGCCATCCCCTCGACACTCAAACACTCTGGCCTCGTGTTTGAGGCGCACCACCGGATCTTCATAACCAGCCGCGAGCAGGGGCAAGGGAATGGTATGTGGACCACTGCCCTGATTGCCTCGGATTATGAAGAACCCTCGTTTCTTCCGGGACTTCTCCAGGGAATCGAACCAGAAGGCGGGCATATGCTCTACGGCACCCGCGTCGTCTGGGAGTACTTGGGGAAATCACCGGATTTGCGGGCAATTTTGCAGCGATGCGGGGCCTACAAAAGTGACCATCCCGAAGTTCCCGAGTTCGTGCGCAATTCCATTTTTTCAACGGAGGGGTCTCATACAGCCACGTTAACTGCCACTTTTTAACCGCTGTGAAACGCGCCCTCGCAACTGCTGGAGTGGATACAAAAGAAGCAGATTTCTGTCAGATGATGGCCGCCACGCATGCCTTTTCATTCGATTTTTTGAGACACATCGCGAACCATTAAGCGTCTGCTTTAATGGTCTGTTTCAGCACTTCTTGCAGCTGCGGCGAATTTCCGTTTCCTGAAGGTTTTTCGATGCGGGCCGCTGCGTGACGGCGGGGCGCCTGCGGGCGTCGGCCCGCGTTGACAAACCTCGGAAGGAGGAAGCCGCGTGACCCGGGCGCTGTCTATGGGGAAAGCGTGCTGCGGGTGATTGCGAGGGTGTGGTCTGGCCACCGACCGGGCAGGACGTGCCGATTGCTGGAGGTCGCTCGGACGGCCGGCGGCGTTGGTTTCGGATGCCGGCGGAACAGTTGATTGCATTTTTCCGGGCAAAGCGGGGCGACGGGCATGCCAGGAGCGGTCCAGCCAGCGGGCGGCAGCCAGTGAGTTTCGCGCGTTTGGGACGGGCGTTGCGTCATGCGGCGTACTCCCGAGGTGGTGCTCGAGATGACGGCTTCTGACCGCGGCGGAAGATCTCGACGATGCGCATCGCGCCGCCACAGCAGGGGCACGGTTCGCGCAGGGTGAGAGGGATGACCTCGGCACTCTCCTGCGAGTCCGGGTCCTGCGGCGCCTCGCCGAGCAATCCGCGGATGCGGGCGATGGTGGCCTTGCGAGCCGCGCTGGCCAGCAGCCCGTAGTGCCCGGATGCGGTGGAATCCGTCGGGCAGGACGTGGATCAGGAACCGGCGGATGAACTCGCCGGTCTCGAGCCGCATCACCTTTTTCCGGTCGCCGTGCTTGATGCCGTAGTCCTTCCAGCGGAACGCCACGGCCGCAGCATCGGCGCTGATCAGGCGATGGTTCGAGAGCGCCACGCGGTGGGTGTACCGGCTGAGATAGGCCAGCACCGCCTCGGGGCCGCCGAAGGGCGGTTTGGCGTAGACGACCCACTCGGCCTTGCGCAGCGGGGCGAGGCAGGGGGCAAAAGCGTCGGCCTGAGCCAGGTTTTTGAGGTCGCCGAAAAATTGAAGCGCGCCCACCTTGTGCAGAACCGCCAGCCCTTCGAGGAAGAGCCGCCGGAACAACCGGGAGAGGACGCGCACCGGCAGGAAGAACCCGGGGCGGCAGGCGATCCAGCGGTTGCCGTCCGGCGACAGGCCGCCGCCGGGCACAATCATGTGGACATGCGGGTGGTGGGTCAGCGCCGAGCCCCAGGTGTGGAGCACGCTGGTCATGCCGACCCGGGCGCCGAGATGCCGGGGATCCGCGGCGATGGTCGTCACGGTCTCAGCCGAGGCGCGGAACAGCAGGCCGTAGACTGCCTTCTTGTTCCAGTAAGCGATCTGCGCGATCTCGGCCGGCAGGGTGAAGACCACGTGGAAGTACTCGACCGGCAGCAAGTCCTCGGCCCGCGCGGCCATCCAGTCACGTGCGGCTGGTCCCTGGCACTTCGGGCAGTGCCGGTTCTTGCAGGAATTGTAGGCGATGTGCCGGTGGCCGCATTTTCCGCACGCAGCGACATGCCCGCCGAGCACCTCGGTCCGGCAGGCCTCGATCGCCCCTTTCGGCAGATTGCTGCGCAATCGCCTGTCGGGCAGTGGACATCACCTTGAGCTGGGTCAGGCTGACATGCCCGGCATTGGCCCGCCGCCACGCGGGTCCGTGTCTTCGGAAGATGTCAGCAAGCTCCAGTCCCGGCCGCCCGGGCACCCCCGGCGTCCGGTCACTCCAATCCGCGCCGAAGAGTGTGGTCCTGCAGATTCTTCAGACGTTCGTACGGGCTGACGGTGGAGCGGATCGTCTTGGTGGCCACATGCAGAAGGCCAAGGATGGCGCAAAGCAGACGCTCTGACTACGGCTAGCTATTGCCAAGCTCGGCAAGTTCATGCGCTGCGGGATATGCATCTCTTCGGAAGTATACGTCCGAAGCGTAAGTCAGCCTTTCTACGCTTGGCTTGAGGCCCAACTTTTCGATGTATTCGCGCATCATTTGCAAATCCTGAACTGAAAGGAATTCGACCATGCCTCGGTGCTCAACGATCAAGAGAGTAAAGCCATCTTGGCCAAGTTCAACGGTATCGGGGTCGACAACAATGCAGGGTGTTTCTGCATTCAGTTTTCCGGGCTTCGGAAGGTAAACCCATTGCTTCCATTCCGCAGAAGCGAGGTTATCTAAGACTGCGCCCAATTGCATTTTTTTCTCGGTCATGTCCTGTCTATCTCATTTGAGGCGGTACAGGCCCAATGGCATAGTCAACTGGGTCCAATCTCCGTTTGTCCTTACAGCTGCCATCCTCTCCTTAGCTAGACAACAGGTAAGTGAGAATCGCACCGCACCCATCTGGAACGTCGGCGCAACAACCACTCCGAGCCCACTGCCGCCCTTGCCCAGGCCAGCTACTTTGCTGCCGCAGCAAGGCGGTCACAGCCCAGACCTGCCTTTGCGGATTGGTTCAGATGCTGCAGGTGCAGTCGGCTGCTTTCGGCCAGCATCTACATGCGATTTGCAGCGAATAGCCGATTTAGGGGCTTAGTATCTTGGCCTGTCTTATTGCAAGAAATGTTTGCTGACACGAAAAACCCCCGCTGCCATCGAACAACGGGGGTTTAGATTTTTCGGCATCGAGGAGTGATCTACATCACCCTTCGCGCTCCAATTTCTTGCGTGCCAGCTTGCGGGCCCGGCGGATCGCTTCAGCTTTCTGGCGCGCGTTTTTCTCGGAAGGCTTCTCGAAATGTTGCTTGAGCTTCATTTCACGAAAAACGCCTTCCTTCTGTAGCTTTTTCTTCAGAACCCGAAGAGCCTGATCGACATTGTTGTCGCGAACACTAACCTGCATGTGGTTTTCACTAACTTTCTAGGACAAAGTTGCAAGGATTTCGCCCGCCCTGTAGCAAGGTGACACTGCTTTGTCGAGCCTGCTCTGAGCCCCATAGCTGCCATCACCGCCTGACTTGCATGCTGCGAGCGCGCTAGGCAGCTAGCAGAGTTCTCCCCGACACTGTCAGGTCGCGAACGGTAGGCACACGGGACGTTTTCCTAAAAAACGGCGATGTCAGCCTGTGGTGGCAATTCTTGCAAATCATACCCGAATGATTTTGCGCGGCGTTTGAGATTGCCGAGCACGCGATTGCGGTGCCGTTCCTCATAATGCGCAGCGCCGGGGTCTTGATAGGTCATGCCGTGGCGCAGGGTGTTGTAGAACAGAACTGCAATCTTGCGCGCCGTGGCTGTGACTGCTTTGGCCTTACCCGCGCGTGCCGCCAGCCGTCGGTAGAATGCACCTAATGCCGTGTCACTTCGCCCAATCGTGACCGCGGCCAATCGCAAGAGAGCTGCGGCATGGCTGGATGATCGCCGTGTTCGGGATGATAGTACTTTGCCGCCGGGTATCTTGTTGCCTGGTGCCAAACAGAGCCAAGATGTAAAGTGTTTAGCACTCGGCCACGCACGTAGGTCAGTCCCGCATTCACCAACCAGCTTGAGCGACAGAGAGGGCTCCATCCCATGGATTTGCGTCAAATCAACGCCAAGGACGCCAAACAGCGCTGCCCTGACATCGAACGAAGGTGCCCCTGCCTTCTTTGTCTTGCTGCGGATCTTGGGCATTTGGCTGAGGTCATGGCCTTGATCAGTCGCCAGCGTCTCTAGCACGGTCTCAAGATGGCGATCACATTCTAACATCTTGGCTTGATAGAAGTCATAGAGTTCCAGCGATTGCGTCAACGCAAAGACATGCTCCGGTCGGTCATTCCCATTCAGCGCCGCTTTGATCGTCTCCGTTGAGGCCCGGCAGCGCACATCCCGATAAGATGCCAACACATCCAGATCCCGCTCACCTGCGACAATCGCACGGATGATCTTCATTCCCGTCACGCCAGTGATATCAGAGACAACATGATGCAGCTGTAAGTTCATCTCCATTAGCGCCTTCTGCATATGTTGAATGTGGGCAGCGGCATATTCAACCAGTCGTTCACGCTGGCGCAGATACGCCCGCAGGGTGGCAATTTGAGAAGATGGCCTGAAGCTGCCGCGCAAGAGTCCGTATGAATGCAACTGTCGCAACCACCTGGCATCGCTGACGTCCGTCTTACGGCCCGGTACGTTCTTGGCGTATCGGGCATTCACCAAAATGACCTCGAAGCCGTGCTGCTCAAGGATCTCGTAAGCTGGGATCCAATAAACGCCGGTGGATTCCATCGCGACACTGGTCACACCGAGCGATTTGAACCAGTCAGCCAAATCATGCAGATCATGCGTGAAGGTCCCAAACGCTCGCACTGGTGCATCTGTAACGTCGGGATTGACCGCAGCCATATGTTCACGCGAACCTACATCAATGGCGGCAGCGCCGATATTCACGGTCTCAATCACTGCTGGCTTGTGGGTCTTTTGCTTTGCCATCATCTATCCTCCTGTCGGTGACAGAAGGGCGTGGGCTATGCTAATCCGTCATCTTCCTAACCGGGATCACCGCAAAGCGGCGTCACCACTCTCAAGTTCGCATAAACCCATGGACCACGTTTTTTAACGGGGTTCCGCCCTCAGACGGACCACCAGTAAGCGAACGGCCGCTACCCTTCATGGCGCAACACTAGCACAGGCTGTTTTTCCCGCGCGCAGGCGGGCTCCAACCCGGAACGGTTTTTTAGTAATTGCAGAATGTAGATTCCTACCAAGGTCACGCCATGTCCAGCATCGCATACAACTCAGAGAACGGGATTAGCAACCGGCTGGGGTTGCTCTTTGTCTTTGCTGCAGGGGTGCTGTGGTCGACGGTTGGCCTCGGTATTCGGTTGATTGAAGAAGCCAGCGTCTGGCAAATTTTGCTCTACCGCTCGGTTGCGCTTAGCGCATTTCTTTATGTCGTGATCCGACTGCTCTTTATGTCGTGATCCGACTGCGTAGCCGTGAAAACCCGTTCACCCAGGTTCGCCGCTCCGGCCTCCCCGCCGTAATCGCCGGTTTGGCTTTGGTCGCGGCCTATTCGGGTGGGATTTACTCGATCCAAGTTATCCCCGTGGCCAACGCACTTTTGCTCTTCGCAACCGCACCTTTCATGCCCGCCATTCTTGCCCGGATTGTCTTGCGAGAGCATGTTCGCTACGCGACGTGAGTCGCCATCCTCGTTGCCATCGCTGCCATCGCTATCATGGTCTCCGGACAAACTTCTGGTGGCGCAATAGACGGCACCTTGGCAGCACTTAGTTCCGCCTTCGGCTTTTCAGTATTCACTGTCGCACTCCGTTGGGGGGAAATCAGGCGAAATGCTTCCAGCAGTATTTCTCTCTGGTCTGATTGCCATCATCATCACATCTGCTCTTTGCCTGTTATTGGGACTCTCCTTCGTTCTTTCCCCACAGGATAGCGGTATTTCCATGGGCATGGGTACCTTTCAAGTGGGCGCGGGATTGGCCCTCTACACCTTGGGCTCGCGCACGCCTCCAGCCGCAGAACTGACGTTGCTATCCCTTGCCGAGGTGCTTCTTGGTCCTTTTTGGGTTTGGCTGTTTCTGGGAGAAGATGCATCCCTCAGGACCCTCATCGGTGGGGCACTGCTCTTAGCAGCCATCGCCGGGAATGCATTGTCCGGCGCACGACGAAAGCCCGTGCCTCTTAGCAGGGTGCGAAACTCGCCTATGATGTTTACCAATTACAGCTTCGATGATGCAGGTTTCTCAGACGCCACGCGAGACGTTTGAGTGTCGCACAGCGTTGCCTGGCGTCGGAGAAGCGCTCAAGCGGGAAATCGCGGGGTTGGAAGTGGGCGGACCAGCTGGCTCTATGGGGATTTGAAGCGGTTGATTGCCTTGGTTCTTGTTCTGCAGGTTGGGCCAACTGCGCTCGTTGCAGGCAGCTTCGGCACGGATTTTGTGAGCTTTGATGAGCATGCGCCGCGTCTCGCGGGGCTCGGCAACCTTCGCACCTTTACTATCCGGGTTGCAGGCATGCCGGATTGGCCGCAAGCGGTATCGCGAGCAGCGGCGATTGGAATTCCGGTCTTTGGCGCGCATGTCATGCAGCGGCCCTCGCTGTTCCTGGCGGCGCTCTGGGCTGCCGTTTCTGCGGGATCGTTTCGATGATGATCAGGTGCCCGCCACAGCAGGGGCATGGCAGCGCGAGGACGCGGGCGGGTGCATCGGCCCCACCGGCCGTACCATCGTGCGCGAGACCCGGATCTGGCTGTCCGGTCCCGAGCAGTTCCCTGATCCTGGCGATATTGGCGGCACGGTTGCCATTCCCGAAGAAGCCGTAGTGGCGGATGCGGTGCTGCCCCTTGGGCAGGACATGGATCAGGAAGCGGCGGATGAACTCGCCGGCCTTCAGGGTCATGGTGGTATGCCGCCCCGGGCCGTTGACGCGGTAATCCTTGACGCGGAAGGTGACGCCTTGGCCGACCATGCGGATCAGGCGGCTGTTGGAGATCGCGACACGGTGGGTGTAGCGCGACAGGTACGGTGTTACGGCACATGCTTTCCAGAAGTGGTGATGCCATTTGCGAAACAGGGTGGGAAATTTTTCGCGCGTCAATTACTATAACGGAAGCCTTTCTGGCAGGGTCGCATTGGCCTTGCCATACCCAGTGCAGAGAAAGAGGGCCCCTTCATGGATGACAAAAAGATACGGAACATGGAGGAATTCGCGGCGGTCAGCGGCATTTCCCGTCCGACGCTGTCGAAATTCTTCAACGACCCGTCCAGCGTAAGGGCCTCGACCAGGCAGCGCATCGAAGCTGCGCTCGACCGCTACGATTACCGGCCCAACCTCTATGCAATCAATCAGAACCGCCGTCTGACCAAGAACATCGGCATCATCGTTCCCTATCTGGCTGACCCTTTCTTTGCGGAAATCGCCCGTAATATTGAAGAGCACATTCTGAGCACCGGGTACCGGCCGGTCCTGCTAGGCTCCCACGGCAGCCCAGATCAGGAGATCGAAAACCTCGAGAATCTGCGGCTGCTCAAACCGGCTGGTGTTCTGCTGGCCCCCTTGGGGCGGGCATCGGATCAGGCGCGCATTGCCGCCTTTTGCGAAGAGGTTCCGACGGTGTTGTTTGACGCCAATGCCGGCTCCGCGGGTCTGGCATTTGTAGGTTCAAACAACGATCAAAGCATTGATATTATTGTGGACTACCTATGCAGGACAGGCGAACCACCGGCATTCTTTGAGATGAAGGAGCCCTCGAACCCTAACGCCTACAAGCGGCGCCACGCCTATCTCGCCGCCATGGAACGGCTGAACCACACACCGCATTTGATCCAGGCCGCCGGTGAAGGCTGGGAATTTGAAGAGATCGGCTTTCGGGAAGGAACCCGGGTGGTCCGTGACAGGAACCTGCCAACCGATACGATCCTTTGCAGCAATGACCGCCTTGCTATCGGCTTCCTGTCGGCGGCCTATGAGGCTGGGATACGGGTTGGTCTGGGCACAGACTGCAACATGCGGGTAGCCGGGCATGATGACCACCCGTTCTCCCGCTACACTTGCCCGACATTGACGACGGTCTCGCAGGATTACGAAGCCATCGCCCGGAAAAGTGCCGAGACACTGATGAACCTTATTGAGGCGAAAAAACCGGCTGATTCGCGGGAGGAAACCCTGTTTGATGGCCGGTTGGTCATGCGGGGGTCCGCCTAAGCTGCTGATTTTTCGGGTGAGCACCTTTAACTTTACGCGCGTAAAAATTAAATTGACGCCAGCACACCAGCGCCGGTAATCTTGGAGGCGACATCTCAACAGGGAGGTAGAGGATGTTTGCTAATTACGCATTGGGTGCGGCAACGGCCATTTCACTGATCGCAGCAGGCAGTGCCTCTGCCGAGACCATCACCATCGCCACTGTGAACAACGGTGACATGATCAGGATGCAGGGTCTGACAGACGATTTCACCGCCAAGACCGGCCACGACGTCGAATGGGTGACGCTGGAGGAAAACGTGCTGCGCCAGCGTGTGACCACCGACATCACCACCAAGGGCGGCCAGTTCGACATCATGACCATCGGCATGTACGAAACACCGATCTGGGGCAAGAACGGCTGGCTGGTACCGCTGGATGATTTGCCTGCCGAATATGACGCCGATGATATCCTGCCGGCCATGCGCGGCGGCCTGAGCGTCGATGGCACGCTCTATGCGGCCCCGTTTTATGGCGAAAGCTCCATGATCATGTACCGGGCCGACCTGATGGAGAAGGCGGGCCTTGAGATGCCAGACGCCCCGACCTGGGAGTTCGTAGCCGAGGCCGCCCGTGCCATGACCGACAAGGACAACGGGATCTATGGCATCTGCCTTCGCGGCAAGGCCGGCTGGGGTGAGAACATGGCCTTTTTGACCGCCACCGCCAACGCCTTTGGCGCGCGCTGGTTCGACGAGAACTGGCAAGCCCAGTTTGATCAGCCGGAGTGGAAGGAAACCCTGGAGTTCTATGTGAACCTGATGAACGACGCCGGCCCTCCGGGTGCGTCGAACAACGGCTTCAACGAGAACCTGTCGCTGTTCCAGCAGGGCAAATGCGGCATGTGGATCGACGCCACCGTGGCGGCGTCCTTCGTAACTAACCCCAACGACTCGACAGTCGCCGACAAGGTCGGCTTTGCGCTGGCGCCGGATACCGGCAAGGGCAAACGCGGCAACTGGCTCTGGGCCTGGGCGCTGGGTATCCCTGCAGGCACCCAGAAAACGGATGCTGCCAAGGAGTTCATCCAGTGGGCCACCTCCAAGGAATACATTGAGCTGGTGGCCGAAAAAGAAGGCTGGGCCAACGTGCCGCCAGGTGCGCGCACCTCTCTGTATGAAGACCCCAACTACAAGAACGTGCCATTTGCCCGGATGACGCTGGAAAGCATCCAGTCTGCCGACCCGACGAACCCGACGGTGGACCCGGTGCCATATGTTGGCGTGCAATTTGCCGCGATCCCCGAATTTGCCGGCATCGCAGGCCAGGTCGGGCAGGAATTCGCCGCGGCGCTGGCCGGCCAGCAGAGCGTCGACGAAGCCCTGGAAAAGGCCCAGGCGCTGACCACTGATGAAATGGAAGCCGCGGGCTACTGATCTCCCGCACGGACACCCGGGGGCGGCCAGACCGCCGCCCTCTGGCCCCAGCGATCCCCCAGAGCGCATAATCGTCCAAGGCGGCCCGCGTGCCGTCAACGGAGGAGGTACACCAAATGGCAACGCAACACTCCCAACCTGCGGACCAGCTGACGATAGCCCCGTCCGCACCCATGGCGGCAAACCAGCCCGCCGCAGCGGACCACCAGGGCGGCACGAAACACGCCCGCACCGCAGCCCGGCTGATGATGGCACCCGCCGTGATCCTGCTGCTGGGCTGGATGCTGGTGCCGCTGACGATGACGCTCTATTTCTCGTTCAAGAAATTCCTGCCGCTGCGGGGCGGCGACCTGGGCTGGGTCGGCTTTGACAACTATGTCCGCTTCGTGTCCTCCAGCGCCTTCTGGCCCAGCGTGCAGGCGACGCTGGTGATCGTCGGCGGCGTCCTCGCCATCACCGTGGTGCTGGGGGTGCTGCTGGCAATCCTGCTCAATCAACCGATGTGGGGCAGGGGCATGGTCCGCATCCTAGTGATCGCGCCCTTCTTCGTGATGCCCACCGTGTCCGCGCTGGTCTGGAAAAACATGTTCATGGATCCGGTGAATGGCTTGCTGGCCCATCTGTGGCGCCTCTTCGGAGCCGAGCCGCTGGTCTGGCTGACCCAGGCCTCGACCCAGTCGATCATCCTGATTGTCAGCTGGCAATGGCTGCCCTTTGCAACGCTGATCCTGCTGACCGCGATCCAGTCGCTGGACAGCGAACAGCTGGAAGCCGCGGAAATGGACGGTGCGCCGCCGGTGAAGCGCTTTGCCTACATTACCCTGCCGCACCTGTCGCGCGCCATCACCGTGGTTGTGCTGATCCAGACGATCTTTCTGCTTTCGATCTTCGCCGAGATCTTTGTCACCACCCAGGGCGCCTTTGGCACCAAGACCCTGACCTATCTGATCTTCCAGCGAGTTTTGGAGAGCCAAAACATCGGGCTGGGTTCGGCCGGAGGGGTCTACGCCATCATCCTCGCCAACATCGTTGCCATCTTCCTGATGCGCATCGTCGGCAAGAACCTGGACGCGTAAGGAGGCCCTCATGGCACGTGCAATCACATCGCAACGCAAAGCCCTGAATACTGCCCTGGCATGGGGTGTGGGCCTCTTGATCTTCTTCCCGATCCTGTGGACCATCCTGACCAGCTTCAAGACTGAAGCCCAGGCGATCAGCGATCCGCCGGTCTTCCTGTTCTTCGACTGGACGCTGGAGAACTATTCGGTGGTGCAGGAACGCTCCAACTATGGCCGCTTCCTGTGGAATTCGATCATCATCGCCGGCGGCTCCACTATCCTCGGCATCCTCATCGCGGTGCCCGCCGCCTGGTCGATGGCCTTTGTGCCCTCGAAACGGACCAAGGACATCCTGTTGTGGATGCTGTCCACCAAGATGCTGCCGGCAGTTGGCGTTCTATACCCGATCTACCTGCTGTTCATTAAACTGGGCTTGCTGGATACCAAGATTGGTCTGGTGATCGTGCTGATGCTGATCAACCTGCCGATCATCGTCTGGATGCTCTACACCTACTTCAAGGAGATCCCCGGAGAGATCCTCGAAGCGGCCCGGATGGATGGCGCCACCTTGCGCGAAGAAGTTCTATATATCCTGACGCCCATGGCCATTCCCGGCATCGCCTCGACGCTGCTCCTGAACGTGATCCTAGCCTGGAATGAAGCCTTCTGGACGCTCAACCTGACGGCCGCCAAGGCAGCCCCGCTCACCGCCTTCATCGCCAGCTATTCCAGCCCCGAAGGCCTGTTCTACGCCAAGCTGAGCGCGGCCTCGACCATGGCCATCGCCCCGATCCTGATCCTCGGCTGGTTCAGCCAGAAACAACTTGTCAGCGGCCTGACCTTCGGCGCTGTGAAATAAGGAGACATAGACATGGGACGTATCACTCTGGACAAGGTCTCCAAAAGCTTTGGCGACGTTGAAGTTATCCCGCCGCTGGATCTGACCATAGACGATGGCGAATTCACGGTCTTCGTCGGCCCCTCGGGCTGCGGCAAATCCACCCTGCTGCGCCTGATCGCCGGGCTGGAGGATGTGAGCTCCGGCCAAATCCGCATCGACAAGCAGGACGCCACCCATGTTCCGCCCGCCAAGCGCGGCCTGGCAATGGTGTTTCAGTCCTACGCGCTCTATCCGCATATGTCGGTGCGCAAGAACATCGCCTTTCCGATGAAGATGGCCAAGGTCCCGGTTGAGGAGCAGAACCAGCGCATCGAGGCCGCGGCCAACGCGCTGAACCTCACCGATTATCTGGACCGCCGCCCCGGCCAGCTGTCCGGCGGCCAGCGTCAGCGGGTGGCCATCGGCCGCGCCATCGTGCGGGAGCCGTCCGCCTTCCTGTTCGACGAGCCGCTGTCCAACCTCGACGCGGCCCTGCGGGTGGGGATGCGGCTGGAGATATCCGAGCTGCACGAACGCCTGGAAACCACGATGATCTACGTGACCCACGACCAGGTCGAAGCCATGACTATGGCCGACAAGATCGTGGTGCTGCATGCCGGTGTGATCGAACAGGTCGGCTCGCCGCTCGAACTCTACCACACGCCGCGCAACAAATTCGTGGCCGGCTTCATCGGCTCGCCCAAGATGAACTTCATCGAAGGTGAGGAGGCCGCCAAACACGGTGCCCACACCATTGGCATCCGTCCTGAGCATATCGAGGTCTCCGGTGAGGCCGGCGCCTGGTCGGGCGTGGTCAGCGTTTCGGAACATCTGGGGTCTGACACGTTCTTCCACGTTCATGGCACCGGCTTGGCAGAGACCATCACCGTGCGCGCAGATGGCGAAGTCGGGTTCCGTCACGGCGACCGCATCTTCATGACCCCGCGCGCCGATGTGATCCACAAATTCGATGCAGAGGGGCTGCGGATCGCATGAAACGGCTGGCAGGCAAAACAGCACTGATCACCGGCGGCGCCCGGGGCATCGGGCGCGCTTTCGCCGCGGCTTATGCGCGCGAAGGGGCCCGCGTGGCCATCGCGGATATCGATTTCACCGGCGCGCAAACAGCAGTGGAGGAACTGGGCGGCGGAGCAATTCCCGTCAGGCTGGATGTCACCGACCAGGCCAGCATCGAGCAGGCTGTGGCCGAAACGGCCGCAGAGCTGGGCCGGATCGACATCTTGATCAACAACGCAGCCGTCTTCACTGCCGCTCCGGTGAGTGAAATCACCCGTGACGACTATGACCGCGCCTTTGCCGTCAATGTCGCCGGTACGCTGTTCACCCTGCAGGCGGTGGCGAACCACATGATCGAACGCGGAGCGGGTGGCAGGATCATCAACATGGCCAGCCAGGCCGGGCGGCGCGGGGAACCTCTGGTTGCCGTCTACTGCGCCACCAAGGCCGCCATCATCAGCCTGACCCAATCTGCCGGGCTCGACCTGATCCGGCACGGGATCAACGTGAACGCCATCTCCCCCGGTGTGGTGGAGGGTGAGCACTGGGACGGCGTCGATGCGCTTTTTGCAAAATATGAGGGCAAGGCGCCGGGTCAGAAGAAGCAAGAGGTGGCGCAGGCGGTGCCCTATGGGCGCATGGGGCGGGCGGACGACCTGACCGGCATGGCCGTTTTTCTGGCCTCGGACGAGGCCAACTACGTCGTTGCCCAAACCTACAACGTGGACGGTGGACAATGGATGAGCTGATGGAACGCGAAACAGCACAACTTACGCCGGTTAAACTGAGCCAGGAGGCGCTGAAGGATCTGCCCGAAGGTGTTGCAGGTCCCGGATACGACCGCGCGGCGCTGAAGCCGGGGATCATCCACATCGGCCTCGGCAATTTCCACCGCGCGCATCAGGCATGGTACCTGCACCGGCTGATGCAGCAGGGCCTGGCCCAGGACTGGGCCATCATCGGCGCCGGGGCGCGCCCGTATGATGCCGCGATGCGGCAGAAGCTGCTGGCGCAGGACTGCCTGACCACCCTGATCGAACTGGCGCCCGGCAGCGTCTCGGCCGAGATCACTGGATCAATGATCGATTACCTGCCGATAGAAGACGGGAACGGCGCGCTGATCCGCGCCATGGCCGATCCCTCAACTCGTATCGTGTCGCTGACCGTGACCGAGGGCGGCTATTTCATTGACCCGGGCACCGGCGGGTTGGATGCGCGGCACCCCGACATCCGTCATGACGTGGAGAATCCAACCCGTCCCTGCACTGTTTTCGGAGCCATTGCAGCTGCGCTGAAAACCAGGCGCGATGCTGGAGCAGGCCCCTTTACCGTTCAAAGCTGCGACAACCTGCGCGGCAATGGCAATGCCACCCGGCAGGCGGTGGTCTCGCTGGCAAGGCTCACCGACCCGAAGCTGGCGGATTGGATCGATCAGACCTGCAGTTTCCCGAATTCGATGGTCGACTGCATTGTGCCCGCGACCGGCCCCAATGAGATCGCCCTTGCCCGCAAGCTGGGCATTGAGGATGCCGCCCCCGTCACCCATGAAAACTACCGCCAGTGGGTGATCGAGGATGACTTCTGCGCGGGCCGCCCCGACTGGGACAAGGCCGGGGCGGTGTTCACACCCTCCGTGCATGACTACGAGATGATGAAAATCCGCATCTTGAATGCGGGCCACCAGGTTTTGGCCAATGCCGGAGAGATGCTGTCGGTGGAGACCATCGCCGATTGCATGGGGCATCCGCTGATTGCCGCGCTGTTCCGCAAGGTCCAGCAAGAGGAGATTGCCCCTTACGTTGCATCTGTTCCGGGAATGAACCCGCAAGACTATGCCAAACTGATCGAGCGGCGGTTTTCCAACCCCGCCATCCGCGACACGGTCCGGCGGGTAGCCTTTGACGGCTCCTCCCGGCACCCGGGATTTGTCCATCCCATTCTGCGGGATGCGCTGGCAACAGGCGGCCCGATCGCGGGCCTGAGCCTGGTCGAGGCGCTTTGGGCGCGCATGTGTGCAGGCACCCGGGAGGACAGCACCGGGATTGAGGCCAACGACCCCCATTGGGACGCGCTGGCCGAGGCTGCAATGGCCGCAAGGCTGCGCCCGCAAGCCTGGCTCGAACAGCATGATATCTACGGTGATCTGGCCGGCAACCAATGGTTCGCTGTGGAGTTTTCGCGCTGGCTTAGTCTGATCTGGTCGGAAGGATGCGAAGCTGCTTTGCGCGCCTATACCGGGCAAGAGCAGGCCAAGGGGAGCTTGGAAACATGATCCTGTGCTGCGGAGAAGCCCTGATCGACATGATCCCCGCGCCAACTGCGGGCGGGGCGGAAGGATTCGTGCCCCATCCCGGCGGGGCGGTGTTCAACACGGCCATTGCGCTGGGACGGCTCGGGGTGCGGGCCGGCATGCTGACCGGCCTGTCCACCGACATGTTCGGGCGGCAGCTGGCCGAGTCGCTGAAGGCCAGTCACGTTGACACCTCGCTGGTGATCCAGTCCGGCCGCCCCACCACACTGGCCTTTGTCCGCTTGGTGGATGGCCATGCCACCTATTGCTTCTTCGACGAGAACTCAGCCGGGCGCATGCTGATGCCTGGGGATATGCCCAAGCTCCCTCAGGAGGTCTCGGCCCTGTTTTTCGGCGGGATCAGCCTGGCCTCTGAGCCTTGCGCCGGTGCCTATGCCGCGCTGCTGGAGCGCGAGGCCGAGGGGCGCGCAGTGATGATCGATCCGAACATCCGGCCGCGGTTCATTCAGGACATCGAACGCTATCGCGCCCGGCTGGACAAGATGGTGTCGCAAGCGGATATCGTGAAGGTCTCCGACGAAGATCTGAACTGGCTGCAGCCGGAACCGCTGTCGCTGAGCGAGAAAGTGTCCATCCTTCTGGAACGTGGGCCATCCGTACTAATCCTGACACGCGGCGGCGAAGGTGCAACCGGCTATCTTGCGAACGGCGGTGAAGTGCGCGTGCCTGCGGTCAGGGCCAAAATCTCCGACACCGTCGGGGCCGGCGACACATTCAACGCAGGCGTTCTTGCCAAACTGTCTGAGCTTGGGCGGCTGACGAAACAGGAGCTGGCCGCCCTGCCGCCTGACGTTCTGCAACAGGCAATGGAGCATGGTGCAAAAGTGGCGGCGGTTACGGTGTCCCGCGCCGGTGCCAACCCGCCTTGGGCCGGGGAGCTGTAAATGCGAACTTTTCCCTCCCCTTTTTCGCGCACAAATGTTAGCGCTACCAAAAATGCTCCGCATCGCGGTGTCCGTGATGTGGTCCAAAGGAGGAAAGCCCCATGACCATCAAGTGTGCCATATTTGGCCTGGCCCGCGGCGGCAGGACGCCGCGTCCGGCCGCGGGGCCGAAAGGGACGGGCTGAGCCGATGGTGTCCCGCGTCATTCCCGTCGACCCCTTCGATCTGGTCCTGTTCGGCGCCACCGGCGATCTTGCCCGCCGCAAGATCCTGCCCGGATTGTTTCACCGGTTTGCGGTCGGGCAGATGCCGGAAGGCGCGCGGATCATCGGCAGCGCCCGCACCGCAATGAACCGCGCGGAATTCACCGAAGCGGTGCATGCCTGCCTGCTGGAATTCGCGCCGCAAGCCGTGCAGCAGGCCGGGGTGCTGGAAAAATTCCTGGTCGGCCTGGAGTACGTGCGTGTCGATGCCGACGGCGGCGAGGGATGGGACGCCCTGGCGCAGGCGCTGCGGCCGGAGGTCGTACAGGCGTTCTACCTGTCCGTCTCTCCCGCGCTGTTCGGCACCTTCGCCGCCAATCTGAGAGACCGGGGTATCGCCTCGGCCGACAGCCGGATCGTGGTGGAGAAACCCTTTGGCCATGATCTGGCATCGGCCCGGAAACTGAACGCAGACCTGCGCAGGAACTTCGACGAGCAGCAGATCTACCGGATCGACCACTATCTGGGCAAGGAAACCGTGCAGAACCTGATGGCGCTGCGCTTTGCCAATGCCCTGTGGGAGCCCTTGTGGAACTCCACCCATGTGGACCACGTGCAGATCACCGTGGCTGAAAGTCTGGGCGTCGAGGGGCGCGGCGAGTATTACGACCGCTCGGGTGCCATGCGGGACATGGTGCAGAACCACCTGATGCAGCTATTGTGCCTGACCGCGATGGAGCCGCCATCCCGCTTCACTTCCGACGCGGTGCGTGATGAGAAGGTCAAGGTGATCGAGGCGCTGGAACCGGTGGCGCCATCGGACATCGTGCGCGGCCAGTACCGCGCCCAAGGCAGCGCGGGCAGCTACCGCGACCATGCCGGCGACCCGCGGAGCGGCACCGAAAGCTTCATCGCCATGAAGGTGAATATCGGCAACTGGCGGTGGGCGGGCACGCCGTTCTACCTGCGCACGGGCAAAAAGCTGCGGGCGCGCTGTTCCGAAATTGCGGTGGTGTTCCGCGACCCGCCGCACATGATCTTTCCGGACATGGCCGGGCGGCGCAGCAACGCAATGATTATTCGCCTGCAGCCGGATGAAGGCATCACCCTGCGCAACACGATCAAGGAGCCGGGTCCGGGCGGTTTCCGCCTCGCGGAAGTGTCCCTGGATATGACCTTTGCCGAGGCTCTGGGGGAACGCGCTGAACCCCAAGATGCCTATGAACGCCTGATCATGGATGTGATCCGCGGCGACCAAACCCTGTTCATGCGCGGCGACGAGGTAGAGGCTGCCTGGGCCTGGGCCGACCCCATCATTGCCAGCTGGGAGGACTTCGGGCCTGCCCCGTCTCCCTACGATCCGGGAGGGTCCGGCCCTGAGGACGCCCTGATGCTGTTGCACCGCGAGGGCCGGCGGTGGCGCGAGATCGGGGGCTGAGCAATGCATCAGGAGTGCAAGCCCCTGGCACCAGCCAAGCCCCACCTCTTTCAAATCGTCCCGCCAATCTGTTTTCCCAAGGGAGCGTACAAATGAGCCAGCTCAATGACACTTTTCTGCGCGTGACCGATCGGATCATTGCCCGCAGTGAAACCACCCGGGCCGCGTATCTGGATCAAATGAACCGCGCTGCGGCAAAGAGCCCTGCCAGGGCGCATCTGTCCTGCAGCGGCCAGGCCCATGCCTACGCCGCTTCGGGTGGTGACAAAGCGCATTTGGTCGAGCGCAAGGCAGGCAACCTCGGCATCGTCACCGCCTACAACGACATGCTGTCGGCCCATCAGCCCTTTGAACATTATCCGGCCCTCATCAAGCAGGCAGCCCGCGAGGCTGGCGGCACCGCACAGGTTGCCGGCGGTGTGCCCGCCATGTGCGACGGTGTCACGCAGGGAGAGGCGGGCATGGAGCTGAGCCTGTTTTCCCGCGATGTGATTGCGCTGGCGGCCTCAGTTGCGCTCAGCCACGCGACATTCGACGCCGCCGTCTATCTGGGGGTCTGCGACAAGATCGTGCCCGGGCTGGTGATCGCGGCGCAGGCCTTTGGCCATCTGCCGTCGGTATTTTTGCCCGCGGGCCCCATGACCAGCGGCTTGGCAAATGACGAAAAAGCCAAAGTCCGCCAGCAGTTTGCCGCGGGTGAAGTGGGCCGGGAAACCCTGCTGACTGCTGAAATGGCCGCCTATCACGGGCCGGGCACCTGCACCTTCTACGGCACCGCCAACACCAACCAGATGCTGATGGAGTTCATGGGGCTGCACCTGCCCGGCGCCAGCTTTGTGCCGCCCGGCACCGCGCTGCGCGATGCTTTGACGAAGGAAGGCGCCAAGCGCTCCTTGTCGCTCAGCGCGCTTGGCAACCATTATACGCCGGTCTGCAGCATTCTCGATGAGAAGGCCTTTGTGAACGGCATAGTCGGGCTGAACGCCACCGGCGGCTCCACCAATCTGCTGATCCATCTGGTGGCGATGGCACGGGCAGGCGGCATCGTGCTTGACTGGCAGGATTTTTCGGATCTCTCCGAAATCACCCCGCTGCTGGCGCGGGTCTATCCAAACGGGCTCGCGGATGTGAACCATTTTCACGCCGCAGGCGGGCTTGGCTGCATGATCGGCGGGCTGCTGGGGGCCGGTCTTCTGCATCCGGACACCGTGACCGTGGCGGGCCAAGGATTGGAGACCTACACCCAGGAGCCGGTCCTGAACGAAGGCGTCCTGGCATGGCGCGATGGCGCCGGCCACAGCCTGAACGAAGCCATCCTGCGCCCGCCCCATGACCCGTTCCAGCCGACCGGCGGCCTCAAGCGCCTGACCGGCAGCCTTGGCACCGCGGTCATGAAAGTCTCTGCCGTGGCGCCCGAACACCAGGTGGTCGAGGCGCCGGTGCGCGTCTTCGCCGATCAGAATGAGGTCAAAAGCGCCTTCAAGAGGGGCGAGCTGACCGGGGATGTGATCGTGGTTGTGCGCTTCCAGGGGCCAAAGGCCAACGGCATGCCTGAGCTGCACAGCCTGACGCCGCTGCTGGCGATCCTGCAGGGCCGCGGCCAGAAGGTTGCACTGGTCACCGATGGCCGTATGTCCGGCGCCTCCGGCAAGGTGCCTGCCGCAATCCATGTCAGCCCCGAAGCCGTTGACGGCGGCGCGATTGCCCGCCTGCAAGACGGGGATCTTCTGCGCGTGGATGCCATCGCCGGAACACTGGAAATCCTGACTAACGGTGTGTGCGAGCGCCCGGCCGCAACCGCAGACCTGACCGCCAGCCAATCCGGAACCGGCCGCGAGCTGTTTGCAGCCTTCCGCAACACCGTCAGCGCCGCCACGGACGGCGCTACCATCTTCGGAGCCTGACACATGACGCATTCCCCCAAGGACGCCAGCCAGCTGACCCGCGAACTATGCAGCCTGGCACCAATCGTGCCGGTGCTGGTCATCGAAGATGCCGCCACCGCGCGCCCGCTGGCCGAAGCGCTGGTCTCAGGCGGTCTTTCTGCGCTGGAAGTCACTCTGCGCACCCCGGCTGCGCTGGAGGCAATCCGCGCCATGTCTGAGGTTCCAGGCGGCCATGTCGGCGCCGGCACGCTGATCACGCCCGAGGATGTCCGCGCCGCCAAGGCTGCCGGAGCAACCTTTGGGGTTTCCCCCGGCGCCACCGATGAACTTCTGGCCGCCTGCGAGGCGGAGCAGCTGCCGCTGCTGCCGGGGGCGGCGACCGCAACCGAGGCCATGCAGCTCCTTGCGCGCGGCTACGATATGCTCAAATTCTTCCCGGCGGAGGCTTCCGGCGGCGCACCGGCCTTAAAGGCAATCGGCGCGCCCTTGCCGCAGATCACCTTCTGCCCGACCGGCGGTATCAGCCCCGCAAACGCCGGCAGCTATCTTTCCCTCAGCAACGTGCTGTGCGCGGGCGGCAGCTGGGTCGCGCCGGCGGACCTGATCGCTGCCGGGGATTGGGGCGGGATTGAAACGCTGGCCAGACAGGCCGCGCAACTGGGGGGAAGCGCATGATGGATATCTGGACCAAGCTGCAGGAGAACCACAGCGCGGCAGAAGGGCGGCGGATCATTTCCCTGTTCGACGACCCGCAGCGCTTTGACAGGTTTTCGGTTGAAGCAGACGGGCTGCTGCTGGACTTCTCAAAGACCAGCATCGACCGTGCGGCACTTGATCTGCTGCTGGAACTGGCCGAGGTGCGGAACGTTGCTGGAAAACGCGATGCCATGTTCCGTGGCGAGCGGATCAACCGGTCCGAAGACCGGGCGGTGCTTCATACTGCCCTGCGCGCCGGAGATGATGAGCCGCTGGTGGTTGATGGCGAGGACGCGCGTCCGGGGATAAGGAAAACCCTGCAAGCGATGGAGGATTTTGCCGACGGTATCCGCTCGGGCCGTATCGCAACCGCGGGTGGCGGGGCATTTACCGATGTTGTGAATATCGGCATCGGCGGCTCCGATCTGGGGCCGGTCATGGCGGTCCGGGCCCTGAGCCCGTATCACAACGGACCGCGCTGCCATTTCGTTTCCAATGTCGACGGCGCCCAGATCTCCGACACGCTGCAGAAACTCGATCCCCGTTCGACGCTGGTCATCATCGCGTCCAAGACCTTCACCACGATCGAGACGATGACCAATGCGGAAACGGCCATCAGCTGGCTGAAAAATGCATTGGGCAGCAAGGCCGTGTCACATCTGGCCGCAGTCTCGACAGCGCTGGACAAGACCGCCGGCATGGGGATCAGCCCTGAGCGGGTCTTTGGCTTTGCCGACTGGGTGGGCGGGCGGTATTCCCTCTGGGGACCCGTCGGCCTTCCGATCATGCTGGCCATCGGCGCGGCGGAGTTCCGCAATTTCCTGGCCGGGGCGTGGGCCATGGACACCCATTTCCTGACCGCCCCGCCAGACCGGAACATGCCGCTGCTGATGGGACTGGTTGGGATCTGGCACCGTAACATCTGCCGCTATCCGACCCGCGCAATCCTGCCCTACGACCAGCGTTTGGCGAAATTGCCCGCCTACCTGCAGCAGCTCGACATGGAGAGCAACGGCAAGTGCGTATCTAACCGTGGAACAACACTGGAGCGCAGCTCCGGTCCTGTCGTCTGGGGCGAAGCCGGAACCAACGGACAGCACGCGTTCTATCAGCTGCTGCACCAGGGAACCGAAATCATCCCCGCTGAGTTTCTGGTGGCTTCGCGCAGTCATGAACCCAGCCTGCGGGAACACCATGATTTGCTGAAGGCGAATTGCCTGGCCCAGTCCGAAGCCCTGATGCTTGGCCGCACCCTGGAGCAGGCCTTGGAGATTGCTGCAGCGCTCGGCTATACCGGCGAAGAGCGTCGCGTCCAAGCGGCATACCGGACCTTTCCAGGCAACCGCCCTTCGATGACGCTGGCCTATCCGCTGCTGACGCCGTACTCCCTTGGCCAGATCATCGCGCTGTATGAACACCGGGTGTTCGTTGAAGGCGCCATTTGGGGGATCAATTCCTTTGATCAATGGGGAGTGGAATTGGGCAAGGAACTGGCCAGCGCCCTGGTGCCAATGATCAAGGGCGCCTCATCTGAGGGCAAGGACCCGTCTACAATTGCTCTGATCCGGAAACTGTCTGCGTGAATGACCCGTCGGATCACCCAGTTGTCGACAAACGCCGTCAATACCAAGGTGCCGGACATTTACAAACGGGCGTTGCGAACATTTCCGCAGTCCGGACACTCACGTTTGGCGCAGCGAACGACTGCTTCCCTGAAGGTTTTTCGATGCGGGCCGCGGCGCGACGATGGCGGCTGGAAGGTGGCGGCCCGCGTTGACAAACCTCGGAAGGAGGAAGCCGCGGGGGCCTGGATCGGGCTATGGGGAAAGTGTGGCGAGGACTGAAGCGACGGCTGCGATTTTGTTGCCGCGTAAGCCGTTCTGGTGGCTGGGATCTGACAAGGACCTACTCAATTGCGTTGTTTTTCTTGGCATTGTTGGAGACACGATCCGGGGCTGCAAACGACAGGCCGCGCGCTGCCCATGGCGGGTCTGCAAGGACAGCCGACAGTGATTTCTGACGAGTGACTGGCGATATGTCATGCAGCCTTTTCCCTTGGCGGCGCACGCGACATTGGTTTCTGACCGCGCCGGAAGATCTCGATGATGCGCATGGGTCCGCCGCAGCAGGGACAAGGCTCGCGCAGAGTGAGCGGGGTGATCTCGGGCTCCTGCTCCGGTTCGGCGGCCTGTTCAGGGCGTTGGGCGCACAGCAAGGCGCGGATCTTTGCAATGTTGGCCTTGCAGGTTGAACTGGCCAGCAGGCCATAGTGCCTGATGCGGTGGAAACCAGCGGGCAGGACATGGATCAAGAACCGCCGGATGAACTCGGGCGTGGTCAGCCGCATCACCTTTTGCCGGCCGCCACGCTTGATGCGGTAATCCTTCCAGAGGAAGGCGACGCTATCGGCATCGGCGCTGACCAGGCGTGCGTTCGAGATGGCAACCCGGTGGGTGTAGCGGCTGAGGTAGGCCAGGACCGCCTCGGGGCCGCCGAAGGGCGGTTCGGCATAGACCACCCATTCGGACTTGCGGAACGGAGCGAGCCAGGCCGTGAAGGCATCCGCCTGGGCCAGCCGCTCGAAGCCGGTGAAGAAGGCAAGCTGCCTGGCACGGTGCAGATCTATAAGACCGTCCAGAAACAGACGCCGGAACAGCCGCGACAGCACCCGCACGTGCAGAAAGACCCCGGGTTTGCAGGCGACCCACCTGGTGCCGTCCGGCGACAAGCCGCCGCCCGGCACGATCATGTGGATGTGGGGGTGATGGGTCAGAGCTGATCCCCAGGTGTGCAACACACTGGTCATGCCCACCCGTGCGCCCATCCGCTTGGGACCGGCCGCAATGGTCATACCTGCGTGTAGCGTGCCGTGGTGCTCAGCTTGGCATGGCCGAGCAACACCTGGATGACCCGGACATCCACGGCCCGGCAGGCGCATCCGAAGGATGCTGCCGAGAGGGGGTGTTGGCCTCCAGCAGATGCGTCGCAAAGCTGTGGCGGAGCGTGTGCAGCGTTGCCGCCTTCATGATGCCCGCCATGTGCTTGGCCGAGGTGAACGCCCGGTTCAACTGTCGTGGTGACAGCGGATTGATCTTCGGCTTTCCCGGGAAGAGCCATCCCTCCGGACGGGACTCGCGCCAGTAGCCGCGCAGCAACGCAAGCAGGTTGGGCGACAGCATCGCCTTACGATCCCGCCCGCCCCTTCCATCATCGACATGGATCAGCATACGGTCGCTGTCGATGTCCGTGACCTTGAGATTGCATACCTCGGAGGCGCGCAGACCGGCTCCGTAGCTGATGCCAAGGACGGCACGATACTTGAGCCCGGGGCCGGGAACCGCGGCCAACAGGTCGGCCGCCTCCTCGACGCTGAGCACCACGGGCAGTTTGCGGGGCTTGCGGTGGAACTGCATGAAGCGCGTTCGGCGGGAAAATGATCCCCCGGATCATTTTCTATACCTCCGTCACTCTCCTCGCGCCCGCAGGTCACACCGAAGAAGAACCGCAAGGAAATGATCCGAACATTGAAGGTGCTGGCTGATACCCCGTCTTCAGTCATCTTCAACTGATACGACCGCAGCTCCTCGGGTGTCGCCGTATCGGGTGTGTGGATACCTCGGTCGGTGCAAGCACTCTTTTGAACGGTTCGAACATGTGATCGGGTACGGTCATGTGTCAGGCCTTGAGGTGCGGCTTTGACAATGCCGCTGGCCGGTATGGCGATGCGAAGGTCGGGTCCATATCATTACGCCCGAGCTGCAAGCTCTTTGGGAAGGCCTGGTTTTCCCAATCTCGATCTGGTCGATCGTTTGTCCTTACTGTTCAATGTCCGTCTCACACCTGCCAGCCTTCACCGTGTCACACGGCGGGGGCGGGGTCTCGATAGTCTTCCTGTTTCGTCAGCATCGCCCAGATCGCGCGGGCGGTTTTGTTTGCCAGCGCGATGGCGACCAGCATCCTGGGCTTGCGCGCCAGCATCTGCTCTAGCCAGGACCCCTTGGGAGGGCCGTTCTTGACCGCCCAGCTGACCCGGGTCATCGCACCGATGATCAACAGCCTTCGAATGTCCCTTTGTCCCATTTTGGATGTTCGCCCCAAGATTTGCCGGCCACCGGTCGACTTTTGAACGGGGACGAGCCAGGCCGCAAAGTCGCGTCCTCTGCGGAAGCCCTCCATGGGTGGTGCGAAAGCTTGAATTGCCATGACACTAACGGGACCGACGCCTGGCGCGGTCTGCAAACGAATGGTCTCAGGGTCTGACTTCGCCGCGTCCTCAAGACGTTTCTGTATTCCCCTGATCCTGACATTCAATATGCCAATCTGCTCCAGGTGCAGCCGACAAAGTTCGATGACGCCCGGCGGGAGATCGCTTTCCGGAGCATCGGTCTGCGCCTTGAGCTTCTTGACGAATGTTCGTCCAGGAGGCGCGATGATGCCGTATTCCATGAGGTGCCCCCGCAAGGCGTTGATGAGGGCGTTGCGCTGACGAACAAACAGATCGCGCGTCTTGAAGACCATGGATCGGGCCTGCTGCTCTTCTGATTTCACGGGGACGAACCGCATGGTCGGGCGCACCACGGCTTCTGCAATCGCCTCGGCGTCATTCGCATCGTTTTTCTGCCGTTTCACAAAGGGCTTCACATAGATCGGCGGGATTAGCCGCACCTCGTGACCCAACTTAATGAACTCGCGGCCCCAGTAGTGCGACGAGGCACAAGCCTCCATGGCGGCAAGGCAGGGCGGTTGATCGGCCATGAACCGGATGAGTTGGGCCCGCGACAGCTTCTTGCGGAATACGGGCCGTCCCGACGCATCCGCGCCGTGGAGCTGAAAAACCGGCTTTGCCAAGTCGATCCCGATAACTGTAACTTCTTCCACGGATACCTCCTCCATGCTGGTGCTTTTCAACATCACCATCTTGGCACATCGCGATGCCGTTGCGGGGTGAGGTATCCACACCATCATTCGCCGAATGTCTCGCGGGACTTCTCGTGCTCCGGGCGCTGATGGATTGAGCGCTCCGGCGGAAAAACAAGGCCGCGCGGCCTGCGTGCGTAGCGCGGCTGCCGTTTCTTGCGCCGGCTCGGCAGGGGGCGTGCCAGTTCTTCCGATTGGCCATCGGGGCCGTAAATGTAAGCGTAAATGGTCTCGTGGCTCACGCGCACCGGTTGGCCTTCAAAGCCAAGCCGGCCGGCGATCTGCTCTGGCGACCAGCCTTCTTTCAACTGGGTGATCACTGCCTGGCGCAGGTCTTTCAATCGCACCGGCTTGCGGCGGCGCGCGCATCTGGCTTCTGCAGTTCTCTGCGCATTCACACCGTAGTAGCCGCTCAGATACGGCAGCTCGCGGTCTTCGAAGCGGTTGCGCTTGATCTCGCGATAGACAGTGGAGCGATGCCTGCCGAGCGCGCCTGCAATCTTGCTCACGGGCATCTTTGCGTTCAGCATATCCTCGATTGCACGCCGTTCATGCAAATCAAGCTCTGTATGGGCCATCTTCCATTCTCCTTGCTTTCCAGCAAGATAGGGGAACTGTCGCAACGCAGATTAGAATGTGCCCCGGCACAATCAAAAAACGCGTAAGCGAAATTATGTTGAATGTAATTGCTGCAGATCGGCGCGCTGCTTACTGACTGGCCGAAGCGGCACCTCAGCCAGTCAGAGCTTGCATCAGGCGCTCAGGCGGCCGGGACCGCTGTTTGCCTCGTGGCTGGCCGCGGGAGCCGCGCTGCCGCTGCCCAGATCGAACCGGCTAATGATATCCGTCAGGCTGTGCGCTTCATTTTGCAGCAGCTGGCTGGCAGCAGCGGCCTCCTCGGACATGGCGGCATTCTGCTGGGTCATGTTGTCCAGCTGGTGCATGGCGCCATCGATTTTTTCCAGCCCGCGCGATTGGGTGCGCACGCCGTCGGCAATGTCGGTGACCAGCCCGGATACAGCCGAGACCTGTTCGATGATGCTGGTCAGCGCGTCACCCGCACGGCCCACCATCGCGACGCCATTTGCCACGTGCTCCTCGCTGGCGGATGTCAGCCCCTTGATCTGCCCGGCTGCATTGGAGGCGCGCTGCGCCAGGGCGCGCACCTCAGAGGCGACCACGGCAAAACCTGCCCCAGCGGGGCCTGCGCGGGCGGCTTCAACTCCTGCATTCAGCGCTAAGAGATTGGTCTGGAAGGCAATGTCGTCGATCATGTTGATAATCTTGGAAATCTCTGACGAGGCTTCCTGAATCTGGTCCATCGCTGCGACCGCAGAAGTCACCACATCGGTGCTTTGTTCCGCTTCGCTGCGGGCGCCGCGCATGGTTGCATCCATCCGGCCCGCTTGGTCCGCGGTGTCGCGGATGCCGCCGGTCAACTCGCGGATGGCGCCTGCGGTTTCTTCCAGCGTTGCTGCCTGGCTTTCGGTGCGATGGGCCATTTCGGTGGCCGCGCCCCGTTGTTCCTCGGAGAACCGCCCAACGTTTTCAGCCGCCTCCACCACGTCGCCCATAGATCCGCGCAGCCGCTCAAGACTGCGGTTGAAGTTTTCCCGCAGGGTTTCGTAATGCCCGTCAAACGGCACCCGGATGTCACAGGTCAGGTTGCCGCGCTGCAGCTCGGACAAGGCTGCGCTCATACTGTCGACCACAGCAGCGGTGTGGCGGGCGGCTTCCACTTCGCGCGCTGCTGCGGCGTCGGCCTCTTTCAGTTTGCCGCGGAAACTGTCGAGGCTGCGGGCCAGGTCGCCCAGCTCATCACCGCGGTCGCGGCCCAGGATGTCGGTGTCATAGTTGCTGTCCGCCAGCGCATTTGTGGCCTCGCGCAGAGCGTGGATCGGGCGGGTGACGCTGCGCGCCGCCAGCCAGGACACGCCGATGGCCGCCAGCAGAGCGGCGCCAATCAGCCCGGCGGCAATCAGCCGGATGCGCTCGACCACAGCAAAGGCAGTGTGCTCGTCGGTTTCCAGTACCAGCGACCAGTCAAATCCGGGCAGCTCCAGCGGCATCACCAGGGCTATGGCACGTTCGCCCAGCGAAGAGGCAACCGCCTCAAACTGGCCGGCTTCGCGCGCTTTGGCAGCCTGGATCTGCGGCGTGTCCGGCATTTTCTGCAGCACCGGGAACAGTCCCTCAACCGAGGACGGGCTGCGGGCCAGGCCGTCGCTGCTGGCGACAAAGATGTTCTGATGCGTGCCGCCCGACAGGTTGCTGGTCAGCGCAGAGACGATGCCCTTGCTGCCCAGCTGCACGGCGATAACGCCGACTATCTGTTTGCGTTTGGAGAAGACAGGCGCAGCCATGAATGCTGCAACGCCATCGGGGCTGTGGCTGTAGGCGGCAAAGTCTGCGGCAACCACCGTGCCGGCCTCTGCCTGCAGGGCGGCCTTGAAGGCTTGGGCGAGTCCGCTGTCCGCACCCGGCTCGATGCCGGTCAGAAAGTCATCCTGCTTTTTGACCGAGTAGACCACCTGCCCCTTGGCGCTGATCAGGTAAAGGTCCTGATAGCCGTTCAGACGCAGGCTTTGCAGGAACGTGGGGTGATAGGTGACATGCGATTGGTTGTAATAGCTGCCGTCGCCCGCGTCTGTCAGCTCCTCGCGCTGCTGCGCTGGATGCGGATTTTCTGCGGCATAGGTCTGTTTCAGATAGGCGATCGGGTCGTCTTCCTCAACCATGCCGATCACCCGTTCGAAGTTGCCGATCGCCCGGAATACTGCGGGCTGGCCGGCCAGGCTGGAAACATCGGACCGGGCTGCTTTGATCAGGAATTCCAGCGCCTGGGCGCCGGATTTGGCCTCGATCCTTTGCGCGGCAAAGGCGTTTTCCCGGATGCTGCGCTCAGCCATTGAATAAACCAGCAGCGACACAGTGACGAGGAAGGCCCCCGTCAGCGCCACCATGATCAGCGGCAGTTTCAGCTTGAGCGGCAGTTTCATGGTCCGGGGCATTGGCGAAGGTCTCCTGCTATCGGCGGCGCACCGGTTGCAGCCGGGGCCTTTAGGAGTGTTAATCAGGAAAATCCTGAAAAAGTGTGTACCGCAAGCCTATCGCAAATGAAGTTTTCCGGAATTCCAGGACCTTTGATGCCGCAAACATGAATTTCAGCTCCCTTGGGTGATAATCGCTGGTTTCACCTTATTATTCTGGTGTTTGCCACAGTATGTATTCCGGAAACGCAAGCCAGGGTGGCGCAAACCGTCAGATGGGAACACATTCGAATTTGGGGATCTTGCATGGAGCGCCCCGGCTTCAGGCTGCCCCGGGGCAAGCACCCGCAGAGTCCGGGTAACTTTCTGCGAGACGTTTCCCTGGTGCTCAGGGCAGGCCCCGGCAGCGGGACCGCCTTTATCGCGTTTCTGTTTCATGGATTGGGCCTTGACGCATCTTGTGGCGCAGGGCGGATCGGCCTGTCTGCCGCAGCGGTTGGCTGCGGCCCCGGTGGCGGGGTGGCAATGATTGCTGCTGAAAGCCCAGCTGTTTTCCAGCAGCGGGCAGTTAAATCCTGCGCACGGGCCGCGAAGAAGCGTTCCCTTGGCTGTCCGATGCCTCAGCCGGGACGCAGCACCATGGGGTCCGGGGCAATCAAGGGGGAGCTAGAAATCCTGCCAGAGGTTGCGGGCGGCATTTCCGCTGCTGGTTTCGGGAGCCGCGCAAGGCGCCGGGCTGGTCTCGATTTCCCAGTCATCATCGCCATGCGCAGAAGGTGCCGGCTGGGGAGCGGGGATTGCCGGGGCCGAGGCAGTACTGCCGCCGGTTACCCGGAAATGCGCCACCAGTTCCGAAAGTTTGCCGGCATCAGTGTTCAGCATATGGCCGGCCGCGGTGGCTTCTTCCACCATCGCCGCGTTCTGCTGAGTGACCTGATCCAGCTGAGTGACACCTGTGTTGATTTCGTGCAGCCCGGTTGATTGTTCGGCCGCGCCTTCGGCAATGCCGGAAACCAACTGAGAAATATGAGTGACCTGCTCGACGATGCTTTGCAGCGCCTCGCCTGCTTTGCCAACCAGATTGACGCCGCGCTCAACTTGCCTGGAACTGTCGCTGATCAGCGTCTTGATTTCCATCGCCGCGCCGGATGAGCGCTGCGCCAGGGCGCGCACTTCGGAGGCAACCACCGCAAAACCCTTGCCGGCCTCGCCAGCGCGTGCTGCCTCGACACCTGCGTTCAGCGCTAAAAGGTTGGTCTGGAAAGCGATGTCGTCAATCACGCTGAGGATTTGCGAAATGTGGTTCGAACTTTGTTCGATCTCCGCCATGGCGGTGACGGCATTTTGCACAATGACGCGGTTGGCTTCGGCCTGCAAGCGCGCCTCCTCCATGGTGGTTTCAACGCTGCTGGCGCCTTCGGCAGCGGATTTGACCGAGGCGGTCAGCTCATCCAGCGCCGCGGCGGTCTGCTCCAGCGTGGCTGCCTGGCTTTCGGTGCGATGCGACAGGTCGTCTGAAGCCTGACTGATCTCGGTGGCGCCATTGCGGATGCTGCCTGCGGCCTCGATCACCTGGGCCACAGTGGAACTCAGCGTTTCGGAGGTCAGGTTGAAGTCCTGGCGCAGCCTTTCATGTTCTTCCGGGAAAGCCTCGGTCAGATGGAAGGCAAAGTCGCCCTTGGACAGGCGCGACAACCCGGTCCGCAAACTGTCCACGACCTTCTGTTGCTGGCGCTGTGTTTTCGCGCGTTCCTCTTCGGCGTTGCGGGCCTTTTTCAAGTCCCCCTGCATGTCCACAATTGTTCTGCCAATTGCGCCGATTTCATCCTGCCGCTCCGCCTCGGCAATGGCGATGTCCAGACCGCCTGCTGCAACCGCTTTCATGCTGGTGCAGATGTTCGCAACCGGCCGGGTGACGGCGCGCGCGGCAAACAGGACGGCGGCCAGCAGCACGGCGCTGGCGACAATCAGCCCGGCCAGCAGATAGCTGTAGCGGCTTGAGATTATCCGGGTTTGGGCGCGAGATTATCCGCGATTTCGGCTCAGATTATCTGAGACTGTAAGTCGGTTCGGGATCACATTACTTGCGACTGGGCTCAGAATAATTGAGACAGGCTCACATTGCTGAGACTGGGATCGTTGGGGTGAGATTGTCTGCTCTCGTTCACAGGGATAGCCCTGCCATCCGCATCCGGTCTGCCAATTCTCGTGTCCGCGCGGGTTCGAGCTGACCACACAGGAAACGTTTGATCTCGGCTGGCTTGGACTGGAATTGATCGGCCAGCACCTTCACGGAATAGCCCTGCCGGGTAAGGCGAGGCTCCAGGTCGTCGAAGTCTGGTGCCAGGGTTGCAGAAACGATGTTTGAAGTGATCGGTTTCTGACCGGTGCGGAACCCGGCCTCCAACGCCCGGTTCAGATACTCAGCAATCTGCAAGGGTGTGGTCAGGCGTTCGGCCAGCAGATCCAGCGCAGCCGGTTCGATAACCTCATCGAGTTGCGTGTCATCCTCGGTACACTGATCCAGCAACCAGTCGAGATAGCCTCGGGCATCTTCGCCCAATCCTTCAAATGGCAGAATGTCGGTGCGGTGGCCGATTTCTTCCATCGTCGGGCGGCGCAGGTCGTTTCGCAGCTTTGGGTGGCCTACCAGAACCACGGATAGATTGCCGCCTCCGCGGGCGATCACTTCCATCAGGCATTTCAACCCGATCAGTGTCTTCCCGTGCAGGTCGTGGGCCTCATCCACGAACAGCGCGACGGGTTTACCGGAGCGGGCGACCAATTTCTGAAGTTCCCGCTCCCGTTTTTCGCCCTGCGTTGGGATTTTAGGTTCCTTTTGACGCGACAGGTCATAGAATAATGCCGAGATCAGGGTCGGTACGGTTGTGCGGGCTTTATCCACCGAAAGGCTCTCGGCAACGGTGACTTTCTTCTCGCTGGCAATCTCATCCTGCAAACGATGAAGAAACACGGTCTTGCCAATGCCGACAGGGCCTGTGACAGCGATCAGTCGCCCCGTCCCAATACCGGCCCGGACAGCGTGTGCGATCTGGCGATGGTTCTCGGTTTCATAAAACCCAGCAGCCCGCCAATCCTTGATCAGCCCATACCGTGTCATCATCTCGGCATTCAGCATTATTCGTTCTCCTCTTCAGCGGCCGGTCGCTTCGGTGAGAACCGGGCGGTGATCTCCTGTTTGATTGCCCCCTTGTCGAGCGTGCGGTCGACAAGTTCGTTGACGAAAATGAGGTCCTCATCCGTCAAACGTGCCAATGGTTTATGGAGCAGATCAGAGACCCCGCGTAGCGCATCCAGCCGGCTGCTGTAAGTGAACTCCCCATAGGGGTCCGGATCAACAAAGGGCTGGCTGGCAAACGGCAATACATCCGCAACCTTGGCCAGGCTCGAATCCAATCCGCTTAGCGCCGATCTCGGTACAGAGATCTTCTGCGCAAGATCTCCGATCCTGTCGGCCCGCACTTGTGTCTGGGTCTTTTTCGGTTTCCGGTAGCGATGCAAAGGAATTGGCCCGCCTGACGGGCGATAGGGGCCAAAGCGCTGGTCGCTCCACTCAATAAACAGTTCGTGATCAAACAGACCCCACCAAAGGGTGACGGTCTCGCCAGCCAGATCAGGGTCGACCTCGTAGAACGCCCCATCGACGCGAATGCGGGCGTCGCCGGCGACCTTACGGGTTTCAGGTTCGCGGGCGAAAGTACAGAACCGCTCCCAAGAACACATCTGCCGGATACCTGTTGATGGCAGGTTCTTCACCCAATCTTCGATCCGGCTGTGGGGCTCACGACGATGAGGCTGGGCATTATACTGATCGATGAAGCGAGCAAGCCAGGCATTGGCTTCCGCCTCGGTTTCGGGCTTGTGGAAATGGTACAGCGTCTCATGCGCCTCTTTCACGGTGCGGAAGGGACGCTCAACTTTACCTTTTGAGCGCGCCGTTGTGCGGCGGCCATCGCTGCCTGCTGGCTCATGGGTCATGACGCGCACGCCAAGCCGCTCCATGACGGCATGAAAGATACCACTCTTCGCAATCGGCCCATTATCCATATGATCGCATCAGGGATGCCTTGGAGTGCGGTTCCGTCACCTTCCTTCGGTGCCATGGCATTGAAGATAAACCGCAGCCCGCTCTCGACATCCTCGCCATAGACGCAGCGGTATTCCTGAAAGGAAGCGTCGGAACGATCATCGACAACGCTGAACAGCATGGGCACAGGCAGGCCCTTGCGGTTTGGATCTATCCAGGACGGCTGCTCGATCTGCTTCAGGTCCGATGGGCTGATATCGAACTGCCAAAGGGCATTGGATGTTCGCGCTTCAAATCTGACAGCGGCCGGTGCCCTGGTCATCCGGGCATGATCGTATCCCCAAAGACGAAGATACCGATTAACAGTGGCCTTGTTCAGTTGCCCTTTGGGAGCCTGGACCAATCCTTCAGGGGTTTCAACGCCATGATCTTCCAGCAACTCAATAACCCGAACCGTAGAAAGCCGGCGTCCTTTCTTGTTCGACGTGCGGATCTTCATGGCCGCGATGATCTCACAGTATCGCTCCAGTTCAGCGCGAGGGATGGCCCTCGGCTCCCCCCGGTCAACACGACGCAGGCCCTTGGGCCGCAGTTGCCCTGACAAAGCGCGATATACTGTGGCGCGAGAGACGCCATAGAGGCTGGCTATGCCTTCGATCAAAACCCGCCGCCCCGGATCACGGGGTGACAGGTCATCGAGTCTCCGGCGCAGATCAAGCAGCGCTTCAGCTGGAATGCCGCTCTCCTTGCTCATGCCGGATCTCTGTCCAGCAGTTTCTGACCGGCTGCTTTCGCGGTTCCGTCGCCGTTCACATATTCATAAAGCGTCGTTGTGGTGATCCCGAGCCGCTTCGCGAGATCGGAGGCATTGGCCTCACGATCCGCCATGGCTTTCATTGCCATCCGCAGCATTGTCACATCCATCTTACGAGGACGTCCGCCTTTCCGGCCCCGTGCCCGAGCTGCAGCCAGCCCGGCGCGGGTTCGTTCGGCGATGAGCTCCCGTTCGAATTCAGCGAGGCTAGCGAATATTCCGAACACAAGCCGGCCATTGGCTGTAGCCGTATCGATCTCGGCCCCTGCACCGGACAACACACGCAGCCCAACGCCGCGTTCGCGCAGATCATCAACTGTTGCGACAAGATGGCGGAGATCGCGCCCAAGGCGATCCAGCTTCCAGATGACCAGGGAGTTGCCGGGCTGAAGGGCTTTCATGCAGGCATCAAGCCCTGGCCGATGATCCTTCCGCCCGGACGCTCTATCCTCATAGATACGGTCAAGACCGACACCAGCCTCAATCAGCGCATCGCGTTGCAGATCGAGAAGCTGGCTCCCGTCCGCTTTCGACACCCGTGCATAGCCGATGAGCATGGCAACTCGCCCCGCCAGAATAGATAAGACGCAGCCTGCAACCTCACTATGATTTCCGCAACGGTTTTTCTGGCAATGAGCAAGGAGCTGCCCGACCCTCAATCAGACCACAAGAAAAACGTCCGTTTTCCTTGTGGTTTCTAAACCGAAAAGTAGTTGTCAGCTGCAGCGGACCTTCAAGCACCGCGCGGCGAAATCCCGGATCGAGCCCAATCTGAACCTTGGATTTTCTCGCCGCGCGCGCTCGCAGCACCAGAAATGCTGCACATGCCGAAAACCCGCCGCTGCCAAGTAACCAGAGAACCGGCCATTCAGGCGGCGTGCAGCGATGTTGGCACGGGGAATTCACAGATCGCGGGACCAACCGCCTTTTGCAAATGCAGCTGTTGCTGACGCAGCATCCGTTCGCAGTTGCCGCATGCTCGTCGCAGCATTGCAGCCGATGTCGCCATACCAGTCATTCAAAGTCAGGTCGAACACAGACCAGAAACCGCCCCTTCGCTGCAACCAGGATCAAGCATCAAGACGCCGGACAGACCCGCCTTTTGCCCGCGCCGCATTTTCTGATGCAGAAAACCATCGCGCTTGCAGCAGGGCATTTGCGGCGGGGCAGAGGATTTCACCGAACCGGTTGTTCACCAGTGTTAATCTCGCCGGATTTCAAACCGCCTATTCGCTGCGATCCGTTTCGACAATCAAGACGCGCAACGAAGCGGCAATGGACATTTTCCGTCCACAGACCAATTCCAGTACGCGGCCCTAAATATTGACCTGGGGAATACCAGGCGCAATATGGGTGGCGCGCACCAAGGCTGGCTGATTAGTCCGTTGCGAAGCAGTAAAATAGACCTGCCCCGCCGGAACGCGGCAGATGCTCCTCTCCGCATCCGCGCGAGCCGTGCGATGAGTTCCAGGACATCATATTTCGGGCATCGTTGAGACCTACACGGTCATGGTGCCCGACAATTGCAGAGCCATCTTCGCCATTCGAAGTCCAGTTGCTGCATGTAGTATCGCCACCTGCCGTCGAGAAGTGTCCGGCAGAATCGGAACCGGTCAGAATGTCGTGTTTGTTCGGCTGGCTGCCACGCCCGTTGACAGGGTTACCGATTTCGTCGAGCGCGGTCTGTAGATTAATGTTCACGCTATCACTGTGTAGGTCGTCGATATCGTTGGCGATGAGCTCACCCTTGGCATTGTACCAAGGGCCCGATCCGATCCTGTCGCGCGCGGAAGTGCCATTGGTAATTGTCATTGGGTCGGTGCCGCGATCAATGGTCATGGAGGTGCTCAGATAGGCCGCAAAGGTTTTGGAAGCTCCCGCCGCCGAAGCAAGCGCATTGCAATGAGCGTCTGCGCCATCGAGGCCGCCTAGATTGGCGCCGTCCCCCTTGCCCACACTTGTGACGAAGAAAGACATTTCCTGGCTTCCCGATTGCGCCTGGGCGGTCGCCGCGAAGCAGCAGATTACGAGCGCAGCAACCCCATGAGCGGCTGTTCTGTTGGTGAACTTCGACATGTGTGTCTCCCTTCGTGCTGTGTGGTTTCCCATGCTAGTCGCATGCGCTGGTTGGGTCCAAGGAATAGCGCTCACGAGTTGGAGAACATCGCAACGAAGCGCACCAAACATGTGCCGATGGAATTTCGGTCGGCACAGACGTGGTAGTCGGCTTTCGTCATTTCCGCAGAATACAGAAAATTGAGCTTTTCCGGCACTTTCGCCGTGCGATATACGAACGACCGGTCTGAGGGAGCACTCTTTCGCTGCGCTGTGATCGAACGCGTAAGACGCGGACAAACATGCTTTTCGCTGCAATTGCGAAACTATGTGCCACTGAACATAGCGGAAGACGGTCGAATTTCGGTCAGCATTGATTTGAGCTGGGACTGACGCTCGTCACTGACACACGACGGGTGCTACGATCCGTCCTTTCGGCACGGCCTGCCCTGCCTCAAAACACGACACTTTGCCGGGCCCATCCTTCCAAAGCAGGTTGGGATCGAAATGACATTTATGAGTTGTGTCGCAAATTCGCGCCGTGAAATGCACATGCGGGCGCGAACCGATCTCGACCAGCCCCGCCTTGCGCACATGTCCGATCACTTGACCCGGTTTCACCCGACTGCCCGAGCGCAGACTGTCGAGCGGTGTGATATGGACCAACCCGATGTAGACGGGCTTGCTCCCGCCTTGCCCTGTATTGATCCGGAAACCTGTCTTGATTAAAATCTGCCCCTCCCCGCAACGGATGATCTTTGATCGCCGATCTGATCCTGCCGCCAACCGGGGCAATCACGGGTGTTCCGGCGCGCGCACAAAAATCTATCCCCTCGTGACGTGTCACGATCCGATCCGGCTCAACGACACGGTAGGGCGCTCCAGAATAGTCTCGTTTCGAAGCGTAGTCATTGCACAGGTTGATGCCCCTCGGCACTGATTTCGCTCCGGCCAAGACTGGACTGCCATCCGACTTATAGACCTGCGCATGGGCTTTGACGCCAACCAGCAAAGCCGCCGTAAAGAGGCAAAGAGCGGCGAGTTTCCGTAGCGAGAAGAGCTGCTGAGCTGACATCACAAGAGGGTACAAAGCGAACGAATAGGGTGTCAACTTTGGGCTGGCCCTTCCGTCCGCTGCTGAGAGCGCAGACGGGCGGTCCGAGCCCTGAGCCGCCGTCGGCCATCTCGCGGCCTTTCGCATGTGCAGCGGGTCGCGAACGGAGCCAAGCGGACCTTCAACGCTCAACTACAGCAAGACTGCTACGCGGTCAGTTCTGACCGGCGCATTCAACGGCAGCGAACTCAGCAACGCCCTCATTTCGCCCATCCGTGAAGCTCGCGACCGTGACCGGCTCCTTCAGATCAGGAAAATGATAGACTGCATTGACGCTGAAGGCCCCCCCTGTCCGGCGACAGACCTTGAAGCAATGTCTGCACTACTCGGACGGAGGCGTTTTGCGCGGCGCCATCAGCTGTTCTTTCAGGCTCATCGGGGCGGTAGGTGGCTCATCGAAATTCAGCCCTTCCTCAAGATGGCGCAGGTGCTCATCCGCCAGCCGGACCAGCTCATCGGTGCTGCCCGCCTCCAGCGCATCGACGATCCGGTCATGCTCATCCTCAGCGCAGGAGGAGTTGCCGGAGGAAGAATAAAGCCCCAGAATAAGCGTGCTGCGCATGGTCATTTCCGACAGGAACCGCTCCAGCACCAGATTGCCCGCTATCTGCGCAATCCGCATGTGAAACTGCCGCGAAGCGCGCAACTCACCCGGTTTGTCGCCCGATTTATGCGCCTTGGCTTCCTCAAGAATGTTGTCCCGCAGAAAGGCGATGTCGTCCGCTGACGCCTGGCCGGAGGCATGCCGGGCGATGGTGCCTTCAATTGCCCGGCGCGCCTGGAAGATGTCGCGCGCCTCCTTCGGAGAAGGCGTCATCACAAAGGCGCCTCGGTTGGGGCGCAGTTCCACCACCTGCTGCGCGGCGAGCGACGCCAGCGCCCGGCGCACATTGGCGCGGTTGCAGCCGAACAGATCGCTCAGCGCCTGTTCGCCCAGCTTGGTGCCGGCTGGCAGGCGCTGTTCGGCAATCGCGTCGAGAATCGCGTTCACGATCAGATCTTCGGGAGAATCCTTCATCGGGCCCTGAAAAGTTTTTCTTGCACCGGGGCAACTTAAGGACCGCCGAGCCGCTTTGCAATGGCGCCTCAGAACAGGCTGGCTTGACTTGTTATCATTTATTGTTAACAATTTGTGATAACAAAGGAGGAGCGCATGAAAATTCTGGTCGTCAATCCCAACTCGACCGCGTCGATGACGGGGAAGATCGCCGAGGCCGCAGAAGCCGCCGCCAGCCCCGGCGTCACCATCCTGGGCGCGACCGCAGAAGGCGCCCCAGCCAGCATAGAAGGCCATTTCGACGAAGCGATGTCGCTGCCCGGCCTGCTGGCCCAGGTCGCTGCGGGAGAGGAACAGGGCGTGGACGGCATCGTCGTCGCCTGTTTCGACGACCCCGGCATCGGCGCATGCCGCGAGCTGGCCACCGGCCCGGTGCTCGGCATCTGCGAAGCGGCGGTGAAGGCGGCGAGCATGCTGGCGACTTCCTTTTCGGTGGTGACCACGCTGCCGCGCTCTGTCCCGGTGATCGAGCATCTGATCCACGGCTACGGCCTCAGCCATCAGTGCCGCCGGGTGCGCTCGGCCGCGATCCCGGTGCTGGCGCTGGAGGAGGAAGGGTCAGACGCGCGCCAAAAGATCCGCGCCGAAATCCTGCGCGCCATCGAGGAAGACCATTGCGAAGCGGTGGTTCTGGGCTGTGCAGGCATGGCCGATCTCACCGCCTGGCTCAGCGCCGAGACAGGCATTCCCGTTATCGACGGGGTCAGCGTGGCAACGCGGATGATCGAGGCACTGGCAGGCTGCGGCCTGAAGACCAGCAAGATCAACGGCTACGCACGCCCCAACACGAAATAATGGTATCGTCAGGGAGGACAACATGACCATGAACGCAGAACTGGAAGCCGCCGCCACCGGCGGCATTGAGGACCACAGCGGCAAGGGGATCGGGGAGGAGAGCCTTGCACCGCAGCAAACCCGGATTATGGATCCGTGGTCATATTTGTTTGCCTGGCTGGGCGGCTGTGTGTCGATCGGCACCTTCACCATCGGCTCCGGCCTGGTGGGCACGCTGAACTTGCTGCAGACCTTTGTGGCGATTGCCATCGGCTGCGGCGTGATCGGTGCAGCGCTGATGATCAATGGCCAGGCAGGCCACAAATACGGCATTCCCTTCATGGTGCAGGCACGCTCCGCTTTCGGCTTTGCCGGCACACGGCTGCCGGCTCTGGTGCGCTCGGTGCCTGCCATCGTCTGGTTTGGCTTCCAAAGCTGGATCGGCGCCGGGGCGCTGAACCTCGTTTCCGATACGATGTTCGGCTATGACAACATCGTGGTGTTCTTCATCGGCTTCCAGCTATTGCAGATCGGCCTGTCGGTGCTGGGGTTCCACGGCATCAAATGGCTGGAGAACATCGGCTCGGTCTTCATCATCGGCTCGCTGGTCTACATGTTCTTCAGCGTGATCAGCAAATACGGCGAGGAAATCTCCGCCAATCTAGTCAATGTCGAAGGCACCTGGGGCGCACCCTTCTGGGGAGCCACCATGCTGTTCCTCGGCATCTACAGCACCATGATGCTGAACGTGTCGGATTATTCACGCGAACTGCACCGCAATGTCGGCCCTTTCCGCCAGGTGGCAATCTATGCCAATTCGATCCTGCCCGCGACGCTGTTCATGGGTTTGATCGGCCTGATGGTCTCCGGCGCGACTGGCGAAGTGGACCCGATCAAGGTGTTCTCCAGCGCTGTCGACAACAAGCCGCTGCTGGTCATCACCCTGCTGTTCATCGCCTTTGCCCAAGTCACCACCAACATCCTGAACAATGTGGTGCCGCCGGCCTATGCTCTAATGGATATCTTCAAGATCAACTTCAAGACCTCTGCCGTGATCGTGGGCCTGCTGGCCTTTGCCACCTTCCCGTGGGAGCTGGTCAAGGATGAATCCGCAGCTGGTCTCAGCCTGTTCATTCAGACCTATTCCGCCTTCCTCGGCCCGATCTTTGCAATTCTGGTGGTGGACTACTTCGTGCTGCGCAAGCAGGAGCTGGACCTGGACAAGCTATATGACGAGAACGGCCCCTATCAGGGCGTCAACTGGGCCGCGGTGATTGCCATGGGTCTGGGTGTTGCGGCGGCGCTGATCTTCTCCAGCATCTCCTGGTATGCCAGCCTGTTGCCTGCCGGCATCTCCTACTATCTGCTGATGCAATATATGCCGGCGGCAAAGCGGTTCCTGGACTGACCACAGGGTACTGCACTTAATGGAAAGCCCCGCCGCTTGCGGGGCTCTCTTTTCGTTACTGTACAAATTTCGGCTAGAAGCTGTTACGAATGACAGCTTTCGCGGTTGTCTGCAGCCAATAAAATGTGAGTGGATCGCGCGTCATACCGCTCCCCGGCCCGTACCTAAGGATTTATGCGAATTACATTGGGCGGCGGGCCGCTCACCAGCAAGCAGTCGACAATTTCACACCAGCAGGGAATGTCTGTTCACCGCCCGACCTTCTGATGCCCTCGCAATTGCAGCAAGGATCGCGGAAATGCGGCGAATGGCAGCGAAGCCCCGCTCTGCGTGAGGTCGTGCCAGGCGCCGCGAAAGGCGGTTTGTCCCGCACCGGCCACTCGTGCCCGATGCGGCGAAACCGGGCTCCGAGCCCGCACCGAACATGTCAAAATTGTGCTGCACAAGCAAAGTGGAAGAATTTTTCTGCTCTGGCATAAAGAAACCGTCTGCGGTGCAGTGGAGATAGCGGCCATTCATGCAGGGTGCAGCGACTTTGAAGCCGTGAAATTACGCAGCGCGGGATCTTGCCGACTTTTAGCGTGTGCGCAGCACGTGCTTCAAGTTGCGCCGCTGTACGCAAAATTCAAACTAGTTTTTCCGCCCTGCGCGAAGCTCTACTAGACTTCGAAGTGCTCTTAAAAAAATCCGCCGGTCGCGCCAACCAACTAAGGATAGTAAGGTGACTGCTTCCTTTTGATCTCGCGGCAGATCGTCGGACGAAGCGGGCAATTCTGATGCAAACATGCGAGCCCTGGAAACCAGCAAAGCACGCGCATCTTCATCAAGCCCTTCCGTTAAACGAGCCCAAAAGGCGAGGCTTCTTCCGGAAACCTTGCACGCCTTATTCAAAAGCTCCAACTCGGCGCCGTGAAGGTCTGGAGCGCTTTCCTTTCCTTCCGCGTGCCATGGGTTTGCATCTGTCTGTTTCAAATGGAACTCATCCTATGCGCAAAACTGGACACACGTATTGATTGTTGTCGAATTAGTCACTTCATTCTAATGTTGTTGAGCTGCTTTACCTGTGTCAACCTTTCGAGTAAAAAGATACATGTGTGAACTTTTCTGGGGGAGCTATCATGATAGCTGATCGAATTGATGCTGCCTGTAAGATCGCGGGTGTGCGGTTGAAGAGGGCCTGTACAATTTCGGGAGTGAACTACGGCACTCTCAGAAGCCAAATGAGGAACAGTCGCGAGATTCCAGCTTCCACCTTGGCTCTTCTTTCCGCCGGATTGCACATACCCATTCAGTTTTTCTTCGATTTGCCGACTGAAACCCACGCAAGCGCAGCAAGCTTGAACCGATGGCGGGCGGCGGAGATGGCGAACGTGGAACATGCGGCCTGTGCCAGGGCAGGTTTCAACGTGACCACAGACCACATTTTGGACTGGTTTCAGCAAGAAAGCCGGCAACTGAAAAACTGGGAGTGGTTCGAAGATCAAGTTGACCTCTATGAACCCATAGAACCCACAGACAGGATAATGCACCCGATCCAGATTGGGAAACGCAGCGCGACTGCGGAGCGGTTAATGCTGGCAGGAAACCGCGACTTTTATCGGATCGTTGGCGGTTTTGAGGAAAGGATCCTTGAGCGGGCAATGCACTCACACAGAATGCTTGAGGAAGTTCCCTACATCGTTACAGATGAAGTGCTTGATGTCATCGTTAAGGGGCAAAGGGTAAGAGGCGGCTACCGTAAGGTAACAATGCGAGTGACCGACACTCAAGGAGAGCCGGTCACTGCAGTTTTCTCAAAGATTACCTGGCTCGACACTGCTGACAATGTGGGAAAAATGGACAGCGTTGAGGCCTAAAATCATCTGATCATTGGCCAAACCCTCTGGGACGGGTTCCGCCCAGCGGATTGCGTTCCGGTATTTGCCGTTGAAGCCATAATCGTCAGCGAGGCGCCGATGTTTGTAGGCAACGATCGTGTACATCCAATCAAAATCCCAGCGCATTGCTGCAAGAAGCTTCACATATTGAGCGAAATCTCCCAGCCGCCGTATGCCGCCTCTTTCATCTGGCGCCACCTCAATCCCGCCGAAGTAGATTAGCCTGCCCCTTAGTTCATCTACCAAGGGCTGCGACACGCTAGCAACGACGTTGTCTCTGCCAACGTACTTGGAGGCCGCGAGGTTCCGGAAGTAGTTTCCGAAGTCCTTCTCACCAAGGTCAACCAGCTTGGCGGAAATGCAAATAATGCACCGGCCTTCCTTCTTCAGAAATAGCCAAAGTGCGCGTCCTGAAAGCAGTTCATCTTCGCTGGTCTCTGACATCGGATGCACTTTCTTCTTTCCTACCTCCCGCAGAAGGGTTGGCAGTTCATCCGGTTTTTCACACACGTAAAGAGTAAGGTTGTCAGCTTTGAAGCGCTCTTCAATAGCCTGCATATGTGTGTGAATGTTCTGACGTTCCATTATCTTCTCCTGTTAAAAAGTCGAACTTTCACCCGCTTGGCGAGCGGGCAGAACAAGGATTCCCTTCTTTGGGGAGGCAGAACATGACTCATTTTAACGCCGGGGTTTTGAGGACAAGGTGAGCAGAGCGAAATCAATGCGCCCCAAGCCGGTGTAAGCTCTGGATCGCCTGCAGGAGGGCGGCACGTTTTTTGTTGCCTACCTGGAGCATTGGGCGTGGTGCGCCAAGGCGGTTGGATGGCTGCTTTCGGTGTGATGGACAAAAGATTTCGCACAGGCGGATTTTTAGTGTGGGGTCCCATGTCAACGGCCGCTCCGGAGCTACGAGCGGCCCAATGCGCTTGCAGTATCCAATCCGGACGGCAATGACAGCGAAGGGTTCCACTGCCGCCGAATCCGGTGCTGGTGCCGTATTCCAGAGCCGCCATTCATGCGTTGTGCCGCATTGATCGATAGGGGCTCGACAACGCTGTCCTCTGCGGTGAGCACGGACAAGCGGTTCGAGCCCTTTGCGGACCTTGGGTTGCGGCTACAATGCCCGGCCAGTTGTGGGAGAAAAAGTTGTCATTGAATGCCCTCTGTGGATGGCTCCTGCATTGCAAGACATTTTTTGGTGGTTTCAGCGGCGTTTTTGTCAGCACAGCCGTCTGTCCGGCCTGTTTTCGTGGCGGTCTGCCACTGGCCCTGATGATTTCCGCAAGCGAGGTTCCAATCGGCTCTACGGCCTCTTAGGGCCACGGACATTCCCGGAGTTTCCTGGCTCTTGGTTGA
>NZ_LUKH01000013.1:0-201002 GCF_001593695.1 Leisingera sp. F5
GAACAAGGTCTTGCCCAAAAGTCCATCTGAGGTTTCCCAAAATGTTTTCTATAGAACGCAGCGGCAGCGTTGCAGTCATCGAGCTGAACGCCCCGCCAGTGAACGCCCTTGGCCTGAAGATGCGGCAAGCGCTCTCTTCGGCCGTTCACGAGTTGGAAGCTGACGAGCAGGTCAAGGCCATCGTTTTATGTTCGGCACTGCCGCTTTTTTGCGGCGGCGCTGACATCGCCGAGTTCCGTACCGGGGCAGTTTGGGACAAGCCGGACTTGCCAGACCTGTGTGTAACGATTGAAACCAGCAGGAAACCTGTTGTCGCGGCTATTGCAGGCCCTGCGATGGGTGGCGCGCTGGAGATCGCACTTGCCTGTGATTACCGTGTCGCCACGCCGGATGCATTGATGGGGCTGCCCGAGATCAAGCTGGGGCTGCTGCCAGGCGCCGGGGGCACCCAACGGCTGCCTCGGATTGCCGGGCTGGAAGCGGCAACGCAAATGATCCTTTCGGGTGATCCCGTGAAAGGCGAATATGCCTCGTCTTTCGGGTTGGTCGACGCGCTATTTGAAAATGATCAGGAATTTCGCGCGCATGTTTTAGAGTTCGCCACCAGGATTACGCGTGAGGAGGCTCCGAAACGCAGTTGCGCGAGTATGACCGTCGCACACCCCGATCCGAAAGGATTTCTCGCGGGTTTCCGGAACGAGATCGCGCCAAGATCCAAAAACCTTGTCGCCCCTGAACGATGCCTGAAATCGCTTCAAGCCGCATGTGAATTGCCGCTGACCCAGGGGCTGGCACAGGAAAAGGCAGGATTTGCCGAATTGCTCGACACACCTCAATCGCGCGCGGGCCGTCACCTGTTCTTTGCAGAGCGTGAATGCACCAAGGTTCCCGGCGTTACCCGTGCTGACCAACCACGTAGCATTTCATCGGTTGCCGTGATCGGCGCCGGAACAATGGGGCGCGGCATTGCTATCGCCTTTCTTCAGGCTGGGTATCCGGTGACGTTTCTGGAAACCACACAAACTGCGCTGGAACTGGGGCTGGAAAAGGTCCGGGAGCATTTCCAGCGTGCGGCCCAAAAACGGCGGCTCAGTGCCGATCGGGCAGAGGCAATCGCCGCCAACGCCACCGGGACGCTCAGCTATGCAGACCTTGCAGATGCCGACCTGATCATTGAAGCGGCGTTTGAAAGCATGAATGTCAAACGCCAGATTTTCGCGAGCCTAGACCAGCACGCAAAACCTGGCGCGATATTGGCCTCAAACACATCGACGTTGGATCTTGATGAAATAGCCGCGGTCACGTCCCGTCCGGAGGATGTGATTGGTCTCCATTTCTTCAGCCCGGCCAATGTCATGCGCTTGCTGGAGGCGGTGCGCGGTGCCAAGACCGCACCCGATGTCATTGCAACGGCAATCACGGTCGCAAAGAAAATCCGAAAGCTCCCTGTCACCGTTGGCGTGTGCTACGGCTTTGTCGGGAACCGGATGCTGGAGCCATACTTCCGCGAAGGGTCCCGTCTGCTTCTTGAGGGGGCGACGCCGAAACAGGTGGATGACGTCCTTGAAGGCTTCGGCATGGCCATGGGCATTCATGCGATGGCAGATCTGGCTGGGGTCGATGTGGGCGCACGCGTGCGTCAGGAGCGGCGAAGTGAAATCGCACATGACCCGGCATACCAGGCTGTGCAGGACAAACTGTTTGAATTGGGATGGCTGGGTCAGAAAACCGGGCGCGGCAGCTATACCTACGAGGGCCGGACACGGGCTGAAGACCCCGAGGTTGTTCAAATCAGTTCCGAGCTGGCCGAACAGCATGGCATATTGCGCCGGCACATCGACGATCAGGAAATCCTTGAACGGTGTCTGTATCCCCTGATCAACGAGGGCGCTCACATCCTCGAAGAAGGCATCGCAACGCGCCCCGGTGACTGCGACCTGATCTGGATCAATGGCTATGGCTTCCCCAACTGGCGCGGCGGCCCGATGCACTATGCTGATGAGGTCGGATTGCCCCGCATTCTGGACCGCATGAACCACTACCGGCAATCGCTGGGCGCCTATGGCGAGATGTGGTTCACACCCGCGCCTTTGCTGGAAGAACTCGCAAACACGAGCGTGACGCTTGCAGAGCGCTTTGAGGCCAAAAAGGAAAAATCATGAGAGAAGCCGTTGTCGTTTCAACCGCCCGAACCCCGATCGGTGTTGCCTTTAAGGGCGCGCTGAACAACATCAAGTCACCAACCTTGATGGGCCATGCCATTCGGCATGCGGTCGAACGCGCGGCTGTGGACCCCGGTTTGGTCGACGATGTTGTGATCGGATCGGTCCTGACTGCCGGAACAGGAGGGCTGAATGTCGGCCGCTTATCCGCGCTGGCGGCTGGCCTTCCCAACACAGTGCCGGGTCAGACGATCGACAGGCAATGTTCATCAGGATTGATGGCCATTGCGACGGCCGCAAAGCAGATCATCATGGATGGGCAGAACGTTGCGGTTGCAGGCGGGCAGGAGAATATCTCCGCCGTGCAGAATGCCTATCTGAAGTGGGCAGGCGATGAGAAGGACCCAAGCGTTATCGCCCAGTGCGAACATGCTTATATGCCGATGCTGATGACAGCTGAGAATGTAGCCCGGGTTTACGGGATAAGCCGTGAAACGCAGGATGAATACGCCGCGCTTTCGCAGGAACGGGCTGCACGGGCACAGGCCACTGGCATCTTTGACGACGAGATTGTCCCGTTCACCTCCAGCAAGCGGGTTAGGAACCGCGAAACCGGGGAGGAGACCTTGGAAGAGGTGACCTTGTCAAAAGACGAAGGCAACCGGCCGGGCACGACAGTCGAAACACTTGGTCAGTTGAACCCAGTCATTGATGGAGGCATTATCACCGCCGGCAACGCAAGCCAGCTCTCAGATGGCGCTTCGGCTTGCGTTCTCATGGAAGGCAAAATGGCTGAGCAACAGGGTCTCTCACCGATGGGTATCTATCGCGGCATGGCTGTTGCAGGAAACGCACCGGAAGAGATGGGGGTCGGCCCGATCTTTGCAATTCCAAAGCTGCTGAAGAATGCAGGTCTTCGCATCGAAGACATCGGCCTTTGGGAACTCAACGAAGCATTCGCTTGCCAGGCGCTCTATTGCCGCGACCATCTTGGCATTGATCCCGAGCTCTACAACGTGAATGGCGGCGCTATATCGATTGGCCACCCCTACGGCATGACAGGCGCGAGACAAGTCGGGCATGCTTTGCTTGAGGGTAAGCGTCGTGGCGTAAAATACGTGGTTACGTCCATGTGTGTTGGCGGAGGCATGGGGGCCGCAGCGTTGTTCGAAGTCGCCTGACGCCACTGAAGTAAAATTAAGCGGAGCGTTATCTGACCGAGACATCGACGACCTGTCATCTGCGAAGGTCGCCTTCTGCAGATGACACGTTCCATCTCGGGCGCAATGTGCAAGATAGCAGTTATTTGAGAACTCGCAGCGAAAGTCTGAAAAGTTGCGCATCTTGTGAATTCAGCATCTGATCTTCGCTGCGGCCAGCATGAATGACCGTTCCTTCCGCTGCGCGGCAGCACCGAGTTTCACGCGTATGCAGCATTTCTAGCGCTGCGTGCGCATGCAGCGAGAAATTAGAATTTACAGGTTGGGCTCGTTCCAGCCATCTGCCGCGCTAGGCGTGAATGACGGCGGACAGACCGAACCGGACTTCCGTCCTGTCTCCCAGCCGTGAGGGGTACTCATGCAGCTCGGGCGGATAGTGGCCATTGCTACGTACTCGCGAAACTGCAGTCGTAGCCTACATTCCAGCCATTCGCAGCGAAGGGGAAATTTGGATTTGCTCCATCCCACACTTTCCATTTAGGGGACCTTAAGTTCTCCCAATATCCAGTCACGAAGAGCAACAATATTCGGTCTCCGAGAGTGCGCCTCCGGATAGACAAGGTAAAACGTTGATCCAAGCGGAATTGCCAAGTCGAAAAGCTCGACCACGCGTCCAGCCTGGACGTCCTTTGCCGAAAGAAATCGCCATCCAAGCACGACACCAGCACCATCTATGGCAGCCTGTAGCCCATGGTCTGGCAGGCTGAAATGCATTCCGTGCGAGGCGTCGACGTCGCTTGTACCGCTGGCGTCAAGCCAAGTCTGCCAAGTTGGTGCGTTGGGGTCGAAGTCCATCGAATGATTGTGCAAAAGAACGTGCTTTCTAAGGTCAGACGGCGTTCTGATCGCGTTCTGGCCTTCAAGCAGACGCGGGCTGCACATGGGAATAACAGACTCGTCAAAGAGCTTGATGGCTTCAAGGCCGGGCCATTGGCCGTGACCGAGGCGAATGGCGGCGTCAAAGTCGTCGCGCTGGAATTCCACCAGTCCCAAGCTCGTTGAAATGCGTACGTCGATTGCCGGATGTTGCGCGTAAAATTTCTGTAGCCGCGGGATCAGCCACATAGCAGCGAATGTTGGTGCGACAGTTAACGCCAAAGAGCCGCCCTTGTCAGCCTCCATCACGTGCTCCATGGCCTGATCAAGATTCAAAAAAACCGCGTGCAGCTCTTTGGCCAAGAGCTGTCCCGTCTCGACCAGAACCAGGCCTCGCGTCCGCCGTCGAAACAGCGGGACGCCAAGGAAGTCTTCGAGTTTCTTGATCTGATGGCTGATCGCGGCCGGGGTCACGGACAGTTCTTCGGCTGCAGCGACAAAGCTTAGATGGCGTGCGGAGGCCTCAAAGGCGCGGAGCGCGTTCAGGGGATAGTTTTTGCGGTTTGTTATCATGGCTTACTTTTTCTAAGTCTGCGATAGACATAGTCATTTGTCAAATTGCGAATTGAAGCGCAAATTTGCTGTCAGAAATAGACTGACCGGGCATCTCACCTAATAAAACTAATGATTATCCGAAAGGAAAACGCTATGGCACGGGCCTTCGCGACCATCGCCTTTACGCCTGCAGTACGCTCACAGCAGTCCCGAATGGGCTCTGCCCAAGGGTACAGCAAGCTCTTGTCCGACGACGTGATCTACCCAGATGAATTTGGTCCCCAAGAAATCGACTTCATCGCCGCCCGTGACGGGTTCTATCAGGCATCGGTGTCACAAACCGGGTGGCCCTACGTACAGTTTCGCGGCGGTCCGACCGGCTTTCTGAAGGTGCTGTCGCCCAGAACGCTCGGTTATGCCGATTTTCGCGGAAACCGTCAGTACATCAGTACGGGCAACCTGTCGGGCAACGATCGCTTGTCGATGATCCTTATGGACTACCCCAACCGCCGCCGCCTGAAGCTGTGGGGACGGGCCCGCCTGATTGAAGGCGCAGACAATCCCGAAGTTTTAGATCAGTTGCACGACCAATCCTATCGGGCACGCCCCGAGCGCGCGGTGCTTATCACCATCGAGGCCTTCGACTGGAACTGTCCCAGCCATATTCCACGTCGCCTCACCATTGATGAGACGCACGAAGAGATTGCGGTGTTGCGCCGCGAAAACGAGGCCCTGGGGGCCGAAAACACTGCCATTCGCGCCTCCCATGCGCCTGGCAACCCAACCAAATCCTGAAAGGAACTGAACAATGAAACAATGTTTGCGCACTCCCGTACTCGCCGCGCTGCTGGCCGGCACCATGCTGCTGCCGGCGATCCAGCCAAGCAGTGCAGTCGCTGCGGAAAGCCCCTTTGCTGTGGATATGAAGTCGATGGAGCTTGACGGGCAGACCATTGCATATCGCGAGGCTGGCGATCCGTCGAACCCAACCGTCCTGCTTCTTCACGGGTTTCCTACGTCGTCGCACATGTTTCGCGAGCTGATCCCGGTCCTGGCCGAGGACTACCACGTGATAGCTCCGGACTATCTTGGCTTCGGCGCGTCGGGCATGCCATCTGCCGACAGCTATGACTACAGTTTTGCCAATGCGGCAAAAACCGTCACGCGTTTGATCGACGCAAAAGGGGTCGACACATACGCCGTCTACCTGATGGACTACGGTGCGCCGATCGGGTACCGCATGTTCGCCGATCACCCCGAACGCGTCACCGGTTTTGTCATTCAGAACGGCAACGCATATGATGAGGGCCTGCGCGAGTTCTGGGATCCCATCAAAGCCTATTGGGCCGACCCCAGCACGGAAAATGGCGATGCATTGCGTGGTTTTCTGACGCTCGACGCCACCAAATGGCAGTTCACCCACGGTGTCGGCGATATCTCGACCGTAAACCCCGACAATTTCTGGCATGTCCAGTACCTGCTGGACCGTCCGGGAAACCAAGAAGTGCAGCTGAAGATGTTCCTGGATTACGGCACCAATGTTACAGAGTATCCGAAGTGGCAAGCCCTGTTCAGAGAGCATCAGCCTCCAGCGCTGATTGTATGGGGCAAGAACGATCACATCTTTCCGGCGGACGGTGCCCATCCCTACAAGGCTGATCTAAACGACGTGGAATTCCATCTGCTGGACACAGGCCACTTTGCGCTTGAGGAATATGGCGATGTGATTGCTGCAGAGATGCAGGATTTCCTCGGCCGTATCACCAAATGACCACAGCCAGCTCCGGCGGAACACTCCGCCGGGGCCAAATGGATACGTTCAGCAATGGCTTCGCGCCTCTTGGCAGGCCGTTCCAAGATTGCAACGGCAGAAAAGGATTAAGCCCATGAAAGATAAAGCGAACCTATACATTCTCCGTGTCGCGGCCTTCTCCGATGGCGCCGAAGGCGGCAATCCCGCGGGTGTTGCGGTCGGTGACTCGCTTCCGCCCGAGTCCGAAATGCAGCGTCTCGCAAAAGAAGTCGGATACTCCGAAACTGTCTTTGCCGCGCCCCAAGCCGACGGATGGCGAGTGCGGTTCTTCTCACCCGAGGAAGATGTGGCGTTCTGCGGACATGCCACAATTGCACTGGGCAGCGCTCTATCCGCGCGTGAGGGTCAGGGACTGTTTCAGCTCGACCTTAACTCGGGTCGCATCAGTGTCGAAACCGACAATTTTGGCAGCACAACCCTGACGTCTCCCCCCGCCCACAGCGCCGAGGCGGACCCGGATTTATTGAATGCCGCGCTTACGCTCTTCGATCTCAAAGTTGCTGACCTTGACTCCGCTCTGCCACCGGCACTTGCCTATGCCGGGAACAATCATCTGATCCTTGTGCTTCACGATAGGCTGACTCTTTCCGGAATATCATATGATTTGACCAAAGGCGCGCAACTTATGCAGCGGTACAGATTGACGACGATCAGCCTTTTGTGGGCAGAGACTCCGCGCCGGTTTCACAGTCGCAATGCTTTTGCGATCGGTGGCGTGATCGAAGACCCCGCGACGGGGGCCGCCGCCGCCGCGCTGTCTGGTTATCTTCGCGACATCGGTTGGCCCCATGACGGCGAGATCGACATCGTGCAAGGCGAGGACATCGGTGCAAAGTCATTGCTAAAAGCAAAAATCAGCTCCATTCCGGGCGAGGGGATCCGCGTCTCGGGGGCGACCCGGACCGGATGACGCTCGAGCCGCATCCGGCCGGCGATCTGCTCAGGTGACCATCCGGCCTTGAGGCGGTCTTCGACCGCTTCTTTCAGTTCCGGGTGGACGATCATCTTCCGGTGTAACGCGCGCCGCTGCTCGTACATCTGCTGGGCGGCCACGGCGTGGTATCCGTTCAGCTCAGGAAGTTCTTTGTCATCAAAGAAATTACGCTTGAGTTCCCGGTAGACCGTAGACGGTGCGCGGCCCAGCCGGTCTGCGATCTCAGGCACCGGCATTTTGGCTTCACGCCACTTGGCAATCTTCCGGCGTTCTTCCAAACTCAGGTGAGGGTAACTGCGTCCCATTCAATAACCTCCATGCAAACATCTGTTTTGATACAGAATTTGCACTTCGGATGTGAATCCACCAGGCTATGCGGTGTGCGGTCTATAATATTCGTTCTTGGTCAAGACCGCCCATATGATCCTGGCTGTTTTGTTCGCCATTGCCACAGTGGCAAGGCGGACTGGTTTGCGTTCAAGCAGAGCTTGCGCCCACGGATCAACGCGTTCCGGATGTGTCTTCATCTGCCTCAGTCGCGAGGTCATTCCTGTGACCGGCAAACGCCTGATATACCGGTCCCCCATCTTTGAGATGCGTCCAAGCCTTTCCTTACCGCCATTTGATCGGTTGAGCGGTGTCAGGCCCAGCCAAGCCGCAAATTCGCGACCGTTCTTGAACTGGCTGGCGTCTCCGGCTGTTGCGACGATCGCCGACGCCGTCACTGGCCCGACACCGGGGATTGTGCGTAGCAACATCACACGGGCGTCCTGCCTCGCTTGGAGGCGCATTCGCATTTCGTACCAACGGACACGAAGGTGCAGGGCAACAAGCTGATTGCTGAGGTTGCCGAGCACGTCAATAGCAACATCTGGAATGCCGGGGCTGTCTCCATCAAGCACACCCTTTGCGAACTTGACCGCGCTGCCGATCCCCTGCGCAATCACGACGCCGAACTCAGCCAACAGGCCGCGCAGCATATTGCTCAGCTGGGTTCTTTGCCGAACGATCAGATCGCGGGCGCGGTGGAGGAACAGGACAGCTTGTTGCTCTTCAGACTTGATCGCGACAAAACGCATTGTTGGACGCGTCACAGCCTCGCAGATGGCAGCAGCATCAACGGCATCGGATTTGCCTCGCTTTACATAGGGCTTCACATACATTGCCGGGATCAGACGAACGTCGTGACCAAGCATCACAAGCTGCCGCGCCCAGTAATGGCTGGAGCCACAGGCCTCCATGCCAACAAGACAGGGCGGAAGTTTCTCAAAGAACGCCAGCAACTGCGCCCGCCGCAGAGCTTGATTGAAAGCGATTTCGCCATTCTCACTCACGCCGTGGATCTGAAAGACATTCTTGGCCAGATCGAGGCCGACTGTTGTAACCTGCATTGGGTAGCTCCTCTCATAAGCAGTCGATAACAACTGCAGTATGGCGCATCGCGACGCCGGGCGGAGCAGGAGCTATCCACACCATCCGTTCTGGGGAAGCTGCACTGCAGCGTGGGAACGCTGATCAATGACCACATTGGGCCGTTCGAGGGGCCGTTCGAGGCTGTTGTTTGTACTAGGGGCACGGACTGCCTCCCTCTGGCTAAGTGGTTCACTACACCGTTCCAAGAAACCATATTCAGTGCATGCACCACGATCCTGCATATCTCGAGAAGATTGCTCGCGCGACTATTGCTTCTTTACCCAAAGCGTTTCGGTCTGCTGCAGAAAACGTCATTCTGCGCGTCGCTGATTGGCCTGCGCCCGCCATGCTGAACGATCTTGGCTTAGCGGATCCGCACGAGCTGACGGGGCTCTACGAGGGCATTCCCATGACCTAGAAATCGGTTTTCGACATAGCGCCGCCTCCGGATGTTGTCTGGCTCTTCCGTCAGCCAATCCTGGCTGAATGGCGCGATCGCGGCAATGTCGAGCTGAACGAGTTGATCGCGCATGTTGTTATTCACGAATTCGCTCATCATTTTGGATGGACTGACGAGGAGATCGCAGCTATCGACCAATGGTGGGTCTGAGCCGTTGTTTCCTTCCCGGGAGAGTTGCCATGCATGCGGTTGACCGTTCACAGCCCTTAGCCCCAAACAATAGAAAAATCGCCAACGACCCGCCTCTGACAGAATGCGCGTAAGCATCCCAGCCGCAACACACGCTGCCGGCAGTGCTTCGTTGGAATTCAGAACGCCAAACAGCCAGCTGCCTCAGCCTGAAAAGGAAATTTGCCTTTCATCGTGTCCCGGTCTCAGTGATCAGGACGGTTGCAGGCTACAGCAGTCAGCAACAGAGACGAGATTGGCACCAATTCAGGACCGGGGCAGGGAGCTTGCGGGGCTTCATCTCCATAGCATCAGCTGGCATTTTGCAGCTTCACTGGCTTCTACGGTCCAAATTGTCCCGGGCCGCCTGCAGCGTGTTCAGCAGAATATCGATATCTTGATCGCTTGTGCGCCAAGACGATACGCTGATCCGCAGGGCCGGTTCGCCGTTCCAGACGGTGCCGCCGAACCACGCTTTCCCGGAGCGCTCTACCAACTGCTGAAGCTCTCTGGTCTGCGCCTCAGTGCCATAGCGGAACAGGACCTGGTTCAACGCGGGCTCGCACAGCAGCTCAAATCCAAGATCGGGCAGAGCCTTGGCAATACGGGCAGCCATGCTGCAGTGGCGCTCAATCAGTTCGGCAACTCCGGCGCGACCAAGCGTGCGCAGCACCGCCCAGATCGGCACGCCGCGCGCACTCCGGGAAAATTCGATGCCCAGGTTCTTCTGACTCTCGGTGGAAGCGGTGGAATAAACTGCGTCGCTGTTCATGGCGGCCGCCATCGCGTCCCGGTCGCGGCAGATGCTCGCAGCGCCGTCATACGGGGTATTGAGCCATTTGTGGCCGTCAGTGATCCAGCTGTCCGCGCCCTCTATGCCGCTGGTCAGCCCGCGCTTGGCTGGCGCCGCGCGGGCCCACAGGCCGAATGCCCCGTCGACATGCACCCATGCGCCGGCCTTTTTCGCTCTTTCGATCAGCGGAAGGAAGGGGTCGAAGCTGCCCGTATTCACCTCGCCGGCCTGCAGGCACAGAATGGTCTGCGCATCCAGCGCGGGAAGGCGGGCCGGATCAATGCGGCCGTCGCTGTCGACCGGCGCCTTGATCAGCCGGGTTTGGCCGAAGCCCAGTATTCTGAGGGCCTTGAGAACAGTGATATGTGCCAGCTCAGAAACGACGACCTTGATTTCCGGCGCCCCCTGCAGCCCCATTGAATCAAAGTCCCATCCGCGCTTTCCCAGCAGCTCGCGCCGCGCGACGCTAAGGCATACTAGTGTGCTAGCGGTTGCCGACGTTCCAAACGCCACGCCGCTTTCGCGGGGCAGGTCCAAGATCTCCAGCAGCCATTTTGCCGCGACTTTCTCAATCTTGTCCGCTACTGGTGAGTTTTTCTGGGAGGAAGCGCACTGATCCCAGGCCGACGCCAGACGCTGCGCGGCGGCGGCGACCGGCAGCGTTGCACCGATTACAAAGCCGAAGTACCGGGGGCCGTTCGAAACAGTCGTCGCCGGCGAACCGGCTTCATCCAGCAAGGCAAGTGTATTCTTTGCCGATCCCTTGCCGTCCGGCAAAGGCTCATCAAACCGTGCAAGCTGCCGCCGGGCGGCGGCATCGGGAAAAACAGGCATCTCCGCCACACTGGATATGTAGCGAGCGGCTCTGGCCTCGGCATCGCGTTGCAGCTGCAGTTCGTCCTGCTGTTCTTCCGTCGCCGTCCTTTGCATTCTGAACTCCTTGTTTGAGAACGTTCTCTAGTTTATAGCAGACTCGAAGACTGCGGGCATTGCTGTCAGCGATGTGCCTGGCCTGCGCTCGCATGTTTTTGCACCTTCTGCCTTCTGCTTGCTGCATGTGCGCCGGGAACGGCGCAGACGCACAACCGTGCTGAAAGCCCGCCCGCAATTCAGCTGGCCGCGATGAACTCAGACACCAGGCCGGATATCTGCTGCGGCGCGTCTTCCGGGCTGTAATGGCCGGTTTCGGGCAAGGTCCTGACCTGGCCGTCGGGGAACGCCTGCCGGAACAGGGGCAGAAAATGTTCTGCCTGTAGAGTCCTGTCGGCTTCGCCCCAGATGGCGATAGCAGGTTTCTTGGCCAGTTCGGACTTTACGGCGTCACTTGCCTCTTCGAACGCATGTTTGCCGGTGGCAAAGCCTTTGGCCCAGCCGATTGCGCCCGCAGCAAATTCAGGTGCGGGAAACGGCGCCCGGTAGGCATTCAGCCAAGTATCGGTGATCAGTTCATTGCGGACAAAGCCATTCAGTTTGAGCGTCGACAGGATGTTGTAGTCAAGGTGCCCGAGCACCGCTTCCAGGGTGCCTTTTTCCTCTGCCTGCCTGATCCACTGGAACCAGGGTGCAGCGCAGGCATTGGCCATCAAACGGTCAAATAGATCGGGCTGCCCGAGGGGCGTCGGGCCATTGATCGAAACGATCCGCTTGATCCGGTCCGGGTGCCGGATGGCCAGGCCCATGCCAACCGGTCCGCCGAAATCATGCATGACAAGGGTCACATCCCGGAGATCCTGCTCCAAAACAAAGCGTTCCGCATTGTCTATATGGTCCTGCAGCCAATAGCTGCGGTCTTGCGGGGTGGCACTTTTACCAAATCCCATATGGTCAAGGGCAATCACACGGGCATCACTGGACCATTCAGCAATCTGAGCACGGTAAAGGTAGCTCCAGGTCGGTTCGCCATGCAGCAGCAGCAGCGTTTCCGGGCCGCTGCCCTCATCGATATAATGCATCGGATAGTCGGCGGCGGAACTGAAGCGGGCTTGAAACGGCCAGGTTCCTTCGAAGGTTTCTTCTGCAGCGACTGGGATCAGGCGCGGATCATGACCCGGTGCGGTTTGCTGCGAAGCAGGGTCAATGGACTGAAGGTCAACGGTCATTAGGTTTCTCCCTTAATGTGTGTGAGTCACATATATAAATGACCTCTTCCAATTCAAGTGTGTGAGTCACATATTTGCGGCATGACAGATGAATCACGACGGACTGCGAATTTGCTGGGGGCGGCGGTGCTCTGCCTGCATGATGAGCTGAAGACGGTATTGGCGAGGCAGTTCCACCGCTCCGGAGAAGGGCCTGCGGCGCTTTGCGCGCTGGGTCACCAGCCAGGTTTGTCGAACGACGCCCTGAGCCGGCTATTGGATCTCACCCACACGGGCACGGTGCGCCTGGTCGACAGGTTGGCCGAGGATGGCCTTGTCAGACGACAGGCGGCGGAGCACGACAGGCGCAGCGTTGCTCTTTTTCTCACTGAGGCCGGCCAAGCCGCACGGGAGAACATATTGCGCGAGCGGCTGGCGGCACTGGAGGCAGTGACCGGCGGCCTGTCTGATGACGAGCAAAAGGACCTGGCCCGGCTGCTGGAAAAACTGCTGCAAGCTGCTGCCAGGGACGACACCCATAAACTGCGGACCTGCCGCCTGTGCGACAGCCGCGCCTGCACAAACTGCCCGATACTGGTGCCTGTAAACGGGCCGGACTGAGGCGTCCGGCAATAGTGCCAGGCCTTGTTGCGCAAACGTCGAGGGGGGCTCGTGAAGCCAGCGTGGCAGCCCAAATTGCCGGATCAGATACCTGCCGGCGGAGAAACCAGTTCGATCTTACTTAATCCGGAACCAGATTGTGCCGGAAGTCTGCTTCGGGCTGCGGCCAGGGTGCTAGCCGGTCTGGTAGCCCCGGACGTAAGCCCAGGTGGCGTCTGCTATGCGGCCTCGGAGCGCTTGGCGGCTGCTGTCCAGATTTGCAGGTTTTCCGATCAGCAAACTGGCAAATCCATGCACCATTGCCCATAACGGAGTTCCGAAATCATGCGGGTCCAGATTGCCGAGGCCCTGAGCCTTCATTATGCCTGTCAGTTCTTCAATAAAGGTGTTGTATGTAGCGCTGCTGGCCACGCGCGCGACATCGGTGGTGTCCCGGCTGCGGGCCGCCGCCCACATGAGGTGAAACAGTTCGGGATTGTCTGCGCCAAACTCAGCATAGGCGCAGCCGCCAGCAATCAGGCTTTCAACTGAATGTTTCGGATGTTTGGCAAAGGCTGCAATCTTGGCCTTGGACAATCTCCGGAAGCCTTCAGCTGCGACATTTGCCAGCAATTCATCGCGGTCCTTGAAGTGCCGGTAGGGCGCGCCGCTTGAAACTTGGGCGGCGCGGGCGGCATCGGCAACGCTTACGTCCTCAACCCGCCTTTCCCGGATCATTTCAATGGTTGCATCGATCAGGGCGGTCTTGAGATCACCGTGATGGAATTTCTTCTTGGATTGCGGCTCAGTCATCGGGTTTCCTTGAGCGGTTGCGGCGGTTGCCAATTTCTACTCCATCAGCTTCTTGAAAGTAAGAGCATCTTACACCATGTCAGCAGCACTCAATGTAAGTAAGAGATACTTACTTACCTCAAGGAGCACGCCATGCCTATAACATCGCAGAAACAGTATTTTCGCGGCTGGCCTGTAGCCACAGCCTTTGGCCTGGCGGTTTTCGCTGGCAGCGCGGTGGCAGTTCAGACATTGCACGCACGTGCAGGCAAGGCCGAGCGCGGCAGCATTGGGGAACCCGCAATTGCGTTAACTGGGCAGCTGACGGTCGACGATGGCTATGTCATCCGGGAAAGTTTTGCGGGACGGGTCGAGCCTGCCCGCCAAACACTCGCTGCGGCGGAACGCGCCGGCTTGATAGAAGAGATCCTGTTGGAAGAGGGCAGCCAAGTGGCTCAGGGTCAGATGCTGGCCCGATTAGATGCAAAGCCGCTGCAAATCGAACGCACGCGGCTGGCTGCGGAACGGGCGGGGCTGGACGCCGAAATAGAGCTGGCCCGGCGCACCGCGGTGCGGCGGGCGAAACTGGCTGGTGAGGGCTGGACGAGCAGTCAGATCAATGATGAGGCGCAGTTCTCCCTAGCGGCTCTCAAGGCACGCAGAGATGCGCTGGATGCCGCTATTGCCCTGGTGGAGCTGGATATTGAGAAATCTGTGGTGACTGCTCCCTACGCCGGGCGTATCGCCGCGCGGCTGGCGGACGAAGGCGCAGTCGTCAATGCAGGCACTGCAATTGTTCAGTTGCAGGAAACCAGCCGACCTCAAGCCCGCATCGGTGTTCCTCCGGACCGTGCCACGGCGCTTCGGGTATCGCAAGTGCTTGAGCTGGAATATCTGGGCCAGCAACTCCAAGGCCGGGTAGTTGCCGTTTCCAGAGATATGGATCACGCCACGCGCACTGTTGCAGTTCTGGTTGACTTGCCGACGGACACACAGCTGACCATGGGGCAGGTGGTGCGGCTGCAGATGGAGCGGCGTGTTCCGGGGCGCGGTGCCTGGGTTGGCCTATCAGCGCTGAGTGATGCGGGCAACGGTCTCTGGTCGGTGCTGACGGTGGTGGAAAAGGAAGGGGCGCAGATCATCAGCCGGGAGGCTGCTGAAGTTCTGCATGTTGAAAACGGGCGTGCATTTGTCCGCGGCACATTTGCTGGTGGTGCTCTGTATGTCCGGTCCGGAGCGCATAAGTTCAGCAACGGCCAGGCCGTCACCATAGCTGGCAGGAGCTGACCATGGAAACCTATCTGTACCGCCGCCCTCGCATTCTGATCCTCGCGCTTCTCGTCATCGCATCGCTAGGGGCTATTGCCTTTCAGTCCATCGGGCGGCAGGAAGATCCAACGATCACCAATCTTTTTGCAACGGTGATAACACCTTATCCTGGAGCCGATCCGGCCCGGGTCGAAGCGTTGGTTACAGAGAAAATCGAAGCTGAGCTGCGAGAGATTTCGGAAATCGACGTGATTTCTTCGGTGTCGCGGACGGGAATTTCAACTGTGCAGATCGAGCTGTCGGACTTCACTCCGGATGCTCGGATCGAACAGGTCTGGTCGGAAGTGCGCGATGCGCTGGCGGACGCCGGGCGGGAATTGCCTCGCGGCGTGCCGGAGCCGGAATTCGACAACGACCGGGTTGGTGCCTTTACGATGCTGGCTTCTATCACGGCGGCTGGCGGGACGGAGGCCGCCCCTGGTATCCTTGGCAGGTATGCAGAGGATCTTCAGGAGCGCCTGCGCCAAGTTCCCAGTACCAAGCTGGTGGCCCTTTATGGCGAAGCGACGGAGGAGATCCGCGTCGAGGTTGATGCGGATGCGCTGGCATCTCTGGGGCTGACGCCTGGCGCGGTGGCGAATCGTATCGCGCAGGCCGACGCCAAGGTACCGGCCGGGAAGGTTCGCGGCAGTGCCTCCGACTATCTGGTCGAGCTGGCGGGAGAAATCGACGGTCTGGCACGAATCCGGGACATCCCGTTGCGAACTGGTGCAACCGGGCAAACGGTTCGGGTTGGCGACGTTGCTGCCGTGCTGCGGACCGAAAAGACGCCAGCTGAGGCGCTGGCTTATGTCAACGGCCGGCGAGCGGTGCTGGTTGTCGCCAAGATCGAGGATGACCGGCAGGTAGATGTTTGGGCCGACGCGGCCCGAGCGGAAATCGAGAGTATTAAGGCTGACCTTCCTGGCGGCTTGCATCTTGAGCTGCTGTTCGATCAAAGCAGATATACCACACAGCGTCTGACCGAAGTCGCGGTGAACATGGCCGTAGGTGTGGCACTGGTGATTGCGGTCCTGTTCGTGTCGATGGGCTGGCGCTCTGCTCTGGTTGTTGGCGCCATGCTGCCGCTGACCTGCCTGATGTCTCTCACAATTCTTGAGAAGCTGGGCATGACCATCCACCAGATGTCGGTTACCGGGCTGATCGTGGCGCTGGGTCTCCTGGTCGATGCAGCCATCGTGACCACGGATGAGGTCCGTCGGCGGCTTCAGGCGGGGGTTCCGGCGCAAGCCGCCGTCGGCGGCGCCGTGCGGCGGCTGGCATTGCCGCTTTTGGCCTCGACCGTCACCACGGTTCTGGCCTTTGTCCCGATGATGGTGCTGCCTGGGCCGCCCGGCGACTTTGTTGGTGCAATCGCAGTCTCGGTTATCGTCATGCTGGTCTGCTCGCTGCTGCTGGCTTTGACAGTTACTCCCGCCATCGCGGGACTGGCGCTGAGAGGCGGGCGCGAAGGCCAGGCATGGTGGCAATCAGGGATCCGGAGCAAAGCAGCCGGCCGCCTGTTTGATGCCAGCTTGGCCGCGGCGCTGAATTGGCCGCGGCTGGCAATGGTGTGTGCTGCGGCGCCGGCCATTGTCGCGTTTTTTTCCTTTCCTACGCTTCGCCCCCAATTCTTCCCTGAAGTGGATCGCGACCAGTTCCACGTGCAGGTGGAATTGACTGACGGCAGCGCAATCGAGCAAACACGGGACACGGCGATTGCCGCCGGTAAGGTTCTGAACCGGGTCGAAGGTATTACCCAGGTTCAGTGGGTGGTGGGACGCAGTGCCCCTGCCTTCTACTACAACATGCTGAACAACAGGGACAATGACGCGACCTTTGCGGAGGCGCTGGTGACAACAGATTCACCTGAGGCGACGGCCCGGATTATTCCGGAGTTGCAAAGAGCGCTTGATACCGCCTTGCCGCAGGCGCGGATCCTGGTACGCGGTCTGAAGCAGGGGCCTCCGGTTGATGCTCCGCTTGAGCTGCGGCTTGTCGGACCGGACCTGGAAGTGCTCCGCGCCCTGGGCGAGGAAGCCCGTGTGCGGATGGCCGGTGTGAACAGTGTGATTCACAGCCGAACAGTGCTGGCCGGCGGAGCCGCAAAGCTGCTGTTCGATCTAGATGAGGACAAGGTGCGGCTTGCGGGGTTGAACCTGAACGATGTGGCCGCGCAATTGCAGAGTTTTTCTGAAGGTGCCCTGGGCGGGTCTCTGGTAGAGAGGGCCGAGGAGCTGCCGGTGCGTGTGCGTTTGTCCGGCCCGGAACGGGCTGCCGCTGACAAGCTTGCGGCGCTGCAGATTGTGCCGCCCGGGTCCCAGGCGCTGGCATCTGCTAATCCGGGCATTCCGCTGCTGGCGCTCGGCGGGCTGCTGCTGGAACCCTCTGACAGCCCGATTGCCCGGCGCAACGGCGAGCGCGTGAACACGGTGCAGGGGTTCCTGGCTCACGGCGTGCTTCCGGATATGGCCCTTTCCGAGTTTCAGGAGGCCTTGGACAAGGATCCAATCGAACTGCCACCTGGCTACCGTTTTGAGTGGGGCGGTGAAGGGGACGCAAGGGCGGAAACAATCCGCAATCTTATGTCGGTCATGGGGCTGGTGGTCGTGGCGACGGTTGCTACTATTGTTCTGACCTTCAATTCATGGCGGCTGAGCGGTGTGGTCCTCGTAGTGGCAGGTCTGTCGATGGGGCTCAGCCTGCTGCCGCTGGAGGTTTTTTCTTATGCTTTCGGCATCCAGGCGTTGATCGGGGTGATCGGGGCAATCGGAGTGTCGATCAACGCAGCGATCATTATCGTGACTGCCCTGCAGGAAGACCGAGCAGCTTCGCGTGGAGACCGGGACGCGATCCGTGGTGTGGTGATGCGCTCTAGCCGCCATATCATCTCAACAACGATCACGACTTTCGGGGGGTTCCTGCCGCTTATCTTGGCCGGGGGCGGGTTCTGGCCGCCGTTCGCGGTTTCGATTGCCGGCGGTGTGCTGCTGTCTTCGATCGTCTCGCTGTACTTTGTGCCGCCCGCTTTCAGCCTGCTTGCAGGACGGAAGCCGCGGGCCGGAGTTGTGCCGGTGCCGACGGCGGGCTCGCGGGTGGCGGCCGAGTAATCGATCCGGCTTGAAACGCATCCGCTGCCAGCAGCGGCGGGCAGCGCTGGGGCTGGAGCAATGGATGCCAAGCCCAGGAATTGGTATAAGGCTTTGCGACGCCTTAAGTTGGAGATTGTGCGATTTCAGAGTGGAGCGAAGCAGATGCAAAGCTGATACGCGATCAGCTCAAGCGGATTCTCGAAGCCCCGGAGTTTGCGCAAGGTCCACGGCAGAAAAGGTTTCTAAGCTATATCGTCGAGGCCGTGCTTGATGGGCGCGATGCAGAACTTTCTCAATTTTCTCTTGGCGAAGATGTCTTTGACCGCGATGCCTCCTTCGATCCGGCAATCGACGCGATTGTCCGGGTGGAAGCTGGGCGGCTCCGGTCTAAGTTAACCGAATACTACACCGGGCGCGGCCTAAGGGACGCCGTACTGATCGACTTGCCGAAAGGCGGCTACGCGCCGCGTTTGCGGGTTCTGAGGCGGGAACCGGAAAGCGCGCCGCAGCCGCGGATCCGGTTTACGATTTGGGCTTGGGCTGCGCTTATGCTGCTATGCGCCTTGGCTGGCATGGTTTTGTTGGTTGTCCAATGGAGGGCAGATGAGCCTGCCCGCCGGCTGGCCCGGGGACCGCAGCCCTCCATCGCCGTCCTGCCGTTCGACAATATGGGCGCAAGGCCTGAGCAGGCGTATTTCAGCGACGGCATCACCGAGGACATCATAACCGATCTTTCGATCATTCCTGGGCTGACAGTGATCGCACGGCACTCCACGTACGCCTACAAGGAGCGGCCCGTTACCATCCGCGACGTGGCACGCGATCTAAACGTATCACATGTCCTGGAGGGCAGTGTGCGCAAGGAGGGCAGTATGTTGCGGATCACGGCCCAGTTAGTTGACGCGGCCTCTGGAGCCCATATCTGGGCAAGTCGGTATGACAGGAGCACCGGCGATGTGTTCGCGGTGCAGACTGATGTCGCCCGAAAGGTGGCAGCTGCGCTTGAGATTGCCTTGACGCGCCAGGCGGAAGCCCAGCTGGCCCGTCGCGGCACATCTAGCATCATCGCTCAGGATGCCTATCTGCAAGGCCGGGAGAGCTTCTACCAGTTTACCCAAGCTGGAGTGAACCGAGCGGTGGAGCTCTTTGGCGCATCCATCGAAGCGGATCCTGAATTTGCTGACGCTTATGCCTGGAAGTCACGCGCCCTTGTCTATGCTTTTATTGCGGGATTTGTAACGTCAAAGTCTGAGACAATCGGCAACGCCATTGAACTTGCACGTAAATCAACCCGCTTCGATAGCTCCTTGCCGATGGGGCATGCAAATCTGGCTTGGGCGCTGCGCTGGGACGGGCAGTACGAAGCTGCGGCGGAGGCAATCGGCCAGGCTGTGGCGCTCAACCCGAACTTCGCTGAAGCATATATCTGGCAGTCGCTGATCTTGTCTGCGCTAGACAGGGGCGATGAGGCGCTGGCGGCAATTGAAACAAGCATGGCGCTCAACCCGCATTATGGCGTGACTTCAATTTTTGCTTACGGGCGGGCGCAGCTGGCGCTTGGCCGGCCGATGGAAGCTTTGGGGGCATTTGATCGTGGCATCCGGCGCAATCCGGTGTTTCTTCCCAACCATGTTTTCAAGGTCCATGTGCTGGAGCTGTCGGATGATAAGGCGGCGGTAACAGCGCGCCAGGCAATGGAGGAAATTAACCCTGGTTACGCCGCGAGCGCGGCCTATCGGTATTACCTGGAAGAACTGCCGCAATAGTCTCTGGCGCCAGTAGGTTCCTGAGCCAGAGACTTTATTTGGCGGGGTCAGCCTGTCAGTGCTGTGCTGCCTGGCTGCGCGGTTGGTGCGCCTCGGATCAACCGGGCGAAAATCATCACGTGAGTGACCAAAAGAACCGGCACGATGAAAGTCGGGATAAACCAGGTTACGCCAAGCTGCGGTATTGCCTCAGCCTGTCGCAGCGCATTGACCAGATCAATAAATCCGATGAGATTGAAGATCCAGGCAAAGCCGATGGCGACTGAAGCCCCGGAGCGAAGCAGGAGGAAAGCGAGCAGGGCAAACACCGCACTGGCAAGGTCGCCATAAGCCGCAGCTGCGGCGAAGTCGCTTGGTAAAGCGTCGCCAACGAGACCTGGCACCTGAAAGCTCATTCCGATGTGGCGGATAGTGTGCGGCAGAACAAGAATGGCCAGTGCGGCGTGGTGCGAAAATCCCGACAGCCACGGGGCGATGTAAACCCGTGCGATTACTGAGACAACAACAATACTGAAGATCAGCTGAAGTCCAAAGATGGCTTCCAGTGGCATGGTGTTTCCTTTCCTTGAGGGGCTGCTCCTATTTCCGGGCAGCAGATACCCGCAGGCACCGGATGGCTCAGGTGCAGCGTAGGCCATTGCGAACAGAGATATTGTTGGGGCTAAGGTGGACGGTTTGTAGTTTAAGGGAGTTAGTAACGGGTAAGGCGGTTTGGTTTCCCGCCACTGGGCGAGCTGCCGGTGCCAAGTACCTGAGAGGGCAGACTGAACTCCATACTCCATGCGATATCACTCAGGTGCGGCATAAATATCTGAAATCCTGGCGGTAAATTTTCAATCTTGATGATTTCGAGCAAGAATGCGGCCTGCTGTTAACGGTTAGTAACTTCGGTTTCAGGCGCCTCAGCCCCCATTCTTCTATCTGAGCGGAACCCCTGTTCACCAGTCGCCGTTCGCACCGTTTGGAGCGGCGCAGAGCCGACCCGCCGAAGCGTCTTGGGTTCCGCTTCGGCGGGTCAAATATTTTGCATCCAGGAGGCTGCACCATGGTAAAGCAGAAACGGATACTCACCCAATACGGGCCCTGGGCGGTCGTCACAGGCGCTTCATCCGGTATCGGCAAGGCAATAGCCGGCTATCTTGCGGCCGAAGGCTTTGACCTGATCCTGGTTGCGCGGCGCGGAGGTCACTTGAGCGCCTTGGCGGAAAAGTTGTTGGCGCAGCACAAGACCGATGTACGTATAGTCGTCGCCGATCTTGCAACTCATGCCGGAGTGCAATCGGTGCAAGATGCGGCAGCCGGTCTAGAAATAGGTCTTTTGATAAATAACGCAGGCCGGGAGGATTCGGGCCCCTTCCTTAGCAGCAGTATTGATGCTGCGCTTATGACGCTGGATCTTAATGCGCGCGCCCCGCTTCTGCTCTCCCACCATTTCGCGCAAGACATGGCGAAGAGGTCCCGTGGCGGCATCGTGTTCCTTTCCTCGATTGTTGCCTTCCAGGGCGTACCCCTGATCGCCAATTACGCAGCGACAAAGGCCTACGATCTGATCCTGAGCGAAAGCTTGGCAGCAGAGCTGGAGCCGGCGGGTATCGATGTGCTCGCGATTGCGCCGGGATTCACCGACACCGAGCTGTCGCCGGATTTTGAATTTTCGGGAACAAAGTTCAAGCCAATGGCCCCGGAAGCGGTTGCGGCGGCGATCGAAGCGATCGGGCGCCATCGCCTGGCTGTTCCAGGGAAGGGAAATTCTCTGCTTTATCACCTGAGCAAACGTCTGATGAGCCGCAAGGCAGCCACTCGGGCCTTTGGCAACGTGTTTCGGACCGTGCTGAGAAACAAACTCCGTCACCCTTCGGAAAAAGACGCGGCATAACAGGACAGAAACGATGATGAGAGAGTTCTTCAAACACGCCGCCGGCACGCTGACTGCCGGGGGTGCGGCCACTGCGCTTTTGCTGCCTGCCACGCCGGCTGCGTCGGAAGCCCTGGTGCCCAGCCGTCCAGTATCAGCGGAATTTCCTTATGAAAAAAAGGCTGCTGAAGTTCTGGGCGAACGTATCGCATACATAGATGAGGGCAGCGGGCCGGTGGTGTTGTTTTTGCACGGCAATCCGACTTCGTCTTACCTTTGGCGCAACTTCATCCCTTATGCTGCCAAGAACCACCGTGTTGTTGCGCCGGACCTCATCGGAATGGGGGACAGCTCAAAGCCGGACATCAACTATACTTTTTCAGATCACGTGCGCTACGTGGACGGTTTCATCGAGGCTATGGGACTGCGTGATATTACCTTGGTTGTCCACGATTGGGGCTCGGTTCTGGGCATGAGATACGCCCGGCGGAACCCGGAGAATGTAACGGCAATTGCCTTTATGGAGGCTCTGGTCCCGCCTGGTGTGCCTGTTGCGAGCTATGATGCAATGGGTCCTCTCACTGGCGGGCTTTTCCGGGCTCTCAGAACACCAGGGCTGGGTGAGTCGATGGTTCTTCAGCACAACTTCTTTGTGGAAACCGTGCTTGGCCGAATAGGCTCGGGGCGGACCTTGAGTGAAGCGGAAATGCTGCACTACAGAGCGCCGTTTGCCGTCGTAAAGGACCGCCTTCCGACGCTGGCCTGGCCACGCCAGATCCCGATTGCGGGAGAGCCTGCCGATGTCGTAGCGGAAATTGAGGCCAATGGGGACTGGCTCTATTCATCGGATATTCCCAAGCTTTACTTTCATGCGCAGCCGGGAGCGCTGATGCCGCCACCTGTCGCTAAGTATGTGATCTCGAATGCTTTGAACCTCACCCATGTCGATCTTGGGTCTGGGTCGCATTTTTTGCAGGAATCCAGCCCGCATGAAATCGGAGCGGCATTGGAAAAATGGCTGCTGGCGTTGGAGTAATAGGGTTAATTGGAGGCGCCGGGTCAGTGGCCGGGCAGTTTCCATGATCCCTTTGGCGCTTTAAATACGACTTTACAATGCCTATTTAATGATACATGAATGTTGCATGTATGTATGGAGTGGTGCCATGAAGGATTCGCCGCAAAAGCAGCCTTGGATGTTCGAGGTGACAGCCGAAGAAATCGCCAGGCTTGTCAGTTGTTTCTATGCCCGAGTCCGTGCGGATGCGGTGCTGGGACCGGTGTTCAATCCGGCGATCGGCGACTGGCCTGCGCATGAGGCAAAGATCGCAGCCTTCTGGCGCGGGGCGATCCTGCGGGAGCCAGGCTATGACGGCAATCCGATGCAGATCCACCTGGCCAATCCAGAGATCAGGCCGGAGCACTTCCCGGTCTGGCTGGCCTTGTTCCGCGAAACCGCGGAGCAGGAGCTGAGGCCGGAAACTGCCCGGGCCTTTGCCGCCTTGGCGGACCGGATCGGCAAGGGGCTGTCGTACGGGCTGGAGAACTTCCGGCGCGAAACGGATGCACCGCCGGTGCTGACGTGACCCGGATGGCAAAGGCAGGGGGCCGAATGTGCTATGCTCACGGTACAGGCCGCAGGTGCGGGGGATAGCTGACATGCCGGATCCACTTTACTCCAAGGCTCGGATCATCTCGGAGCCGCCTGCCCGTGTTGTGCGGCGCTGGCTGGCGGCAGGCTGGGCCGACCTGCGCCGCAATCCCGGATATTCGCTGTGTTACGGCGGCGCGCTGGTGCTTTTGGGCTGGCTGGCAGCCTGGCTGCTGGCCGCCACAGGCACCGGCTGGATGCTGCTGCCGCTGCTGGCGGGCGGGGTGCTGGTAGGACCGGTTGCAACGGTCGGCTTGTACACGGTGGCCCGCGGGCGGCGCGAGGTCGCGTCGAAAAGCCAGATCGCGCTGGTGGGCGCAATCCTGATGGTCTTTGCCCTGACCTGGATCCGGGCAGCGACGGTGCTGTTCGCCATCGTCTATGGCCTCAGGCCCTTTGCCGGCTTTGTTGAGACGCTGGTGCTGATGATCAGCACGCCGGCAGGCTGGATGCTGCTGATTTCCGGGTCTTTGACCGGCGGGCTGTTTGCGGCGCTGGGGTTTGCGGTCTCGGCCTTCTCTTTGCCGATGCTGGTGGAGCGCCGGATCGACGGTTTCTCCGCCATGGGGCTGAGCTTCAACGCTGCCACCCATAACTTCCGGCTGTCGGTCTGGTGGGGGGCGGCGATCACCCTGCTGACCGGGCTGGGGGTGCTGACCGGCCTGCTGGGGCTGGCGGTGATCTTTCCGCTGCTGGGCTACGCGACCTGGCACGCTTACGCAGATCTGTTTCATGGAGAAGCAAGATGAATGAGGCCCTTCCTGAAAGTGCGGTGCATTACGCTACCTCGCGTTTCAACGAGCAAACCCTGCCGGAAAAGCTGCGCACGCACCACAGCACCAAGGCGGGGGTCTGGGGGCAGCTGGCGGTTCAAAGCGGGCAGTTGCTGTTCCGCCGTGAAGGCAAGGCGGACCTGTTGATAAAGGCTGGCGAGGCCGCCGTTTTTGCGCCGCAGGAGGTGCATTCGGTGGATGCGCCTGGCCAGATGGAATTCGAAGTCCGCTTCTTCCGGCAGGAGGCCCCCGATGCTCCGTAGAGTTCCCCTGGAAGATACCGCAATCCTGTGCGCCCTGTGCCTCGTGCTGCTGGGCGGGCTGGCCATCCTGGGCTGGGGTGTGCCGGTGCCTTATGTGCTGCATGGCTGGCTGATCGCGCTAGGCGCTGGGTGGGGCATCCTGTGGATGCTGAACCGGCTGGGCGAAACCCCGGCAGAGGTGCCGCAGGCCTATAACGACAGGGTGATCCGTTTCGGCGTGGTCGCAGCACTGATCTGGGCCATCATCGGCTTCGCGGTGGGCGACATCCTGGCCTGGCAGCTGGCCTTCCCGGCGCTGAACGGCGATATGTCCTGGTCGAACTTCGGGCGGCTGCGGCCGGTGCATACCTCCGGCGTGATCTTCGGCTTTGGCGGCAACGCGCTGATTGCCACTTCGTTTTATGTGGTGCAGCGGACCTCGCGGGCGCGGCTGGCGAGCGAGACGCTGCCCTGGCTGGTGTTCTGGGGCTACAACCTGTTCCTGGTGCTGGCGGCCTCGGGCTATCCGCTGGGCATCACCCAATCCAAGGAATACGCTGAACCGGAATGGTATGCGGATCTGCTCTTGCTGGTGGTCTGGGTGGGATATCTGGCGCTGTATCTCAAGACCCTGGCGCGGCGGGCAGAGCCGCATATCTATGTCGCCAACTGGTATTACCTGGCCTTCATCGTGGTGATTGCGATGCTGCACACGGTGAACAACTTGTCGGTGCCGGTCTCGATTGCTTACCCCAAGAGCTACTCGCTGTTCTCCGGCACCCAGGATGCGATGACGCAGTGGTGGTACGGCCACAATGCGGTTGGCTTCCTGCTGACCGCCGGCTTCCTGGGGATGCTTTATTACTTCCTGCCCAAGGCGGTGAACCGGCCGGTCTATTCCTACCGGATGTCGATCGTCGGATTCTGGGGGATAACCTTCCTCTACCTTTGGGCGGGTTCGCACCATCTGCACTACACGGCGCTGCCGGACTGGGTGCAGTACCTCGGCATGACCATGTCGATCATCCTGCTGGTGCCGAGCTGGGCTTCGGTTTTCAACGGCATCCTGACCATCAACGGAGCCTGGGACAAGGTGCGCACCGACCCCGCGGTGCGGTTCATGATGGTTGCGGTGCTGTTCTATGGACTCGCGACATTCGAGGGGTCGTTCATGGCGATCCGCCCGGTGAATTCGCTGAGCCATTACACCGACTGGACCGTGGGCCATGTGCATGCTGGCGCTTTGGGCTGGGTTGCCTTCATCACTTTCGGGGCGATGTACAAGATGGTACCTTGGGTGTGGAAACGAGAAGGTGTCTATTCCCTGAAGCTGGAGGCCTGGCACTTCTGGCTCGCCCTGTCCGGGACGCTGATCTACGTCGGCGCAATGTGGAACAGCGGCATCACCCAATCGCTGATGTGGCAGACCTATGATGCCGATGGCGCGTTCCTCTATTCCTTCCTCGACAGCGTGGTGGAGATGCATCCCTACTACGCCGCGCGCGCGGTCGGCGGGCTGCTCTACCTGATCGGCGGCTGCATCGGCGCCTACAACATCTGGATGACGGTGAGCGGGCCGCGAAAGGCCCAAACCCGGCAATCGGGGCCAATTCCCCGGCAGCCTGCGGAGTGATCAGCCATGAGCACACAGCATCAGAAGCTTGAACGGAATTCTATCGGGTTTGCCCTGGCGATCCTGCTGGTGGCCTCGATCGGCGGCATTGTCGAAATCGCGCCGCTGTTCACCATCGAGAACACGGTGGAGGAGGTCGAGGGGATGCGCCCCTATACGCCGCTGGAACTGGCCGGGCGCGACATCTACGTGCGGGAGGGGTGTTATGCCTGCCATAGCCAGATGATCCGCACCCTGCGCTCGGACGTGGAGCGCTACGGCCATTACAGCCTCGCGGCCGAAAGCATGTATGACCATCCGTTCCAATGGGGCTCGAAACGCACGGGTCCGGATCTGGCGCGGATCGGTGGCAAATACTCTGATGCCTGGCACGTGGCCCACCTGGAGGCCCCGCGGGAGCTGGTGGAGGGCTCGGTGATGCCCGGCTATGCCTTTCTGTCGGACACACGGCTGGCGACCGGCCATCTGCCTGCGGCGCTGAAGGCGCTGAGCCGTGCCGGGGTGCCTTATACCGAAGCCCAGATCGAAAACGCAGAGAGGGAAGCGGTCTGGCAGGCGGATTTCGAGCAGAACTACGAAGGCGAGCTGCAGGAGAGCTATGGTGCAAAGGTGCAAGTGCGCGACTTTGACGGCCAGCCCGGCCGGCTGACGGAAATGGATGCGCTGGTCGCCTATCTGCAGATGCTGGGAACGCTTGCTGACCTGGATACTCTTGACCCGGAGGAGAGCAACCGATGACCCATGATGCCGTTCTTGTGTTCTCCAAGACCTGGGGGGCGGTTTACCTGCTGGTGGTGTTCCTGGCGGCAGTGCTTTGGACCTATTGGCCGTCGCGGCGGCGGATCTATGACGACGCGGCACAATCCCCGCTGGACGGGCGTGAGGATCAGCCATGGCAGTGAGGGAAAAGGACCCGGTTTCGGGCACTGAGCTAACCGGCCACGAGTGGGACGGGATCAAGGAAATGGACACGCCCGTGCCCTGGGCCTCCCGATGGGCACTGTGGATCAGCATTGCGGTGTCGGTACTGTTCTGGCTACTGTACCCGTCATTTCCGCTGGTCACCGGCTATGCCAAGGGGCTGCTGGGCTATTCCACGCGGGCGGAGGTGGCAGCTGCGGTGGATCAGGCAGAGGCGGAGCGGGCGCAGGCCTTTGCGCCGCTCCAGTCCGCGGACATTGCGGCGCTGGCAGCGGACGTGGCGCTTAAAGCGCGCTATGGCCAGGCGATCGGCAAGCTCTATGCCGACAATTGCGCCGCCTGCCACACTGCGGAGCTGACGGGCCAGACCGGGTTTCCCAATCTGACGGATGGGCATTGGCTGTGGTCGGGCAGCCCCGATGAGGTCGAATACAGCATCCGCTATGGCATTAATGCGGCCCATGACGACACCCGCAGCGCCCAGATGCTGGCTTTTGGCGCTGACGGAATGCTGGAAAAGGCGCAGGTCAAGGAAGCAGTGGAATTTGTGCTGTCGCTGTCCGGACAGGCGCATAACGCGGAGCTGGCCAAAGCGGGCAGGACGGTGTTTGAGGACAACTGTGCTGCTTGCCATGGCGACGATGGGCGCGGCGGTTATGAAAACGGCGCCCCGGATCTGGGTGATGGCCAGTGGATCTATGGCGGCAACCGGGACGACGTCTACCGCAGTGTCTACTATGGCCGGATGGGTGTCATGCCGGCCTGGGAGGGCCGGTTGAGCGATGCCCAAATCCGGATGCTGACACTTTACGTGCTGTGGAATGGCAATGATGCCGCCGAATGAGAAAAAACCGTCTGAGGAAAATCCGCGTTTCCGCAAGGCGATGTACCTGCTGATACTGGCGCTTCTGGCAGGTTACGCCGGGTTCAAGGCCTGGCATCTGTCAGTGGCGTTTGAAGCTTGGGACGGGCAGGTGCTGGAGGGCACGGTTTCCGGCGCCGCCAAGTGAGGAGCGGCTGAAACGGCCGGGGCCGGGCAAGCGGGTGCAGCCTATTTCAAGGCCTGCTCCGCTTCCAGCGCCCGGATCAGGTTCTTCATGCCGCGGTTTCCTTCCAGCGCGTCCTTCAGGGTGCGGCTGTCCAGCGCGGCAAAGAAGGCCTCCTGCGCCTCGGTCAGGATGGGCAGCAGTCCGCAGGCCGGCGTCATTACGCAGCAGCCGCCGTCCTCCTTCATGCATTCCACCAGCGGCGTGCCGTGTTCGGATTTGCGCAGAAGCCCGCCAATGGAGATCGCCTCGGGCAGCTGGGCTAGGCGCATGCCGCCGTTACGGCCGCGGACCGATTCCACATAACCTTCGTGGGTCAGCCACTGTGAGATCTTAGCGAGATGGTTGAACGGCAGCTGCTGCATCCCGGCTATTTCGCGGGTGGTCATCAGTCCGTCCTCGTGGGTGGCGAGGTGGATCAGGATGCGCAGGGCGTAATCTGAAAACTTGGTGATCTGCATAAGCGTTCATCCCACAATTAATAAGCATTGAAAAGACGTATTTTATTGACATGTATCGTCACCCTCCAATAATAGGCATTAAGAATGCTTATTAAAAGGAGGCAGCTCATGCAGCCAGTTGTTCTATTAATCTCGCTGATCCTCATGGCGGCGCTGTCAGCGGTCTTTGTTCTGGCAGCGCGGGCTGCGCGCGGCCCGGCGCCGGGTCCGGGCGCCAACGCAAAACGCACTGGGCTGATCTGGGCAATGACGATTGTGGGTGTGATCGTCTCCGTTGCATCGCTGAGGGAGTGGCCGCATGCGCTGGCCAGCACCGGCGACGCGCTGCAGGTGAATGTCAGCGGCGGCCAGTGGTGGTGGGACATCGACACCACGGAAATCCCGGCGGGCAAGCCGGTCAATTTCAATGTCACCACCGAGGACGTGACCCACGGGATGGGCATCTACGACAGCAACCTCACGCTGCTGACCCAGGTGCAGGCGATCCCGGGTTACACCACGCAGATCACCTACACGTTTGGGGAGCCGGGCAGCTACCAGGTCCTGTGCATGGAGTTCTGCGGCGTGGCGCATCACGACATGGTCAATGAATTCGAAGTTGTTGCGGGAGAGGAATAAATGAGCACTGCATCCGAGACATTCGCATCTCAACCGGCAGCAGCCGGCCCCCAGGCGGGGGCGGTCAAGCTGACGATGATCCTGTCCGGCGCGGTGTTTGCGCTGATGATGGTCTTCGGCCTCGTCATGCGCGCCGCCCAGGGCCAGTGGGTCGAGCTGGCCCCGGCGCTGTTCTATCAGCTGCTGACCGCGCATGGCGCGGGCATGGTGGGCACCGCGGCGCTGTCGGGCGCGGCGATCATGTGGTACTTTTGCAGCCGTTATCTGGAGCTGGCCGGCGGCATTTACTGGGCCTTCCTGGGACTGTTTCTGCTGGGAGTGGTGCTGATCCTTGGCGCCATCTTCATCGGCGGTTACGGCGGTGCCTGGACCTTCCTTTTCCCTCTGCCTGCACTCTCTGGCGGCGCCTGGGCGGCGGGCGCAGCCGCGGCCTTCATGCTGGGTTATACCGCTATCGGGGTGGGTTTTCTGCTCTATTACCTGGAGCTGGGCCGCCGTATTCATGCCCGTTACGGCAGCCTGGCGCGGGCGCTTGGCTGGAAGCTGATCTTGGGACGCGAGGATAATGATCCCCCGCCGCCTGCGATCGTTGCCGCTGCGGCAGTCACCATCTTCAACTCGATCGGGATTATCCTTGGCGCGTCGGTACTGGTTGCGAGCCTGGTGCATCTGCTGGTCCCGGGGTTCGAAGTGGATGCGCTCCTGGCCAAGAACCTGATCTATTTTTTCGGCCATGTCTTTATCAACGCCTCGATCTACATGGCGGTGACGGCTGTTTACGAGATCCTGCCGGAATACACCGGCAAGCCCTGGAAATCGAACCGGCTGTTTGCGATTTCCTGGAACGCGGTGCTGATCTTTGTGATGGCAGTCTACTGGCACCACCTGCTGCAGGACGTGATCATGCCGCCCTGGATGCTGGTGGTGGGGCAGCTGGTCTCCTACTTCAGCGGCATTCCCCTGATCGCAGTCACCGCTTTTTCGACCTTCCTCTATGTGCGCGGCTCCAAGATGACTTGGGATCTGGCCTCGGCGCTCTTGGTGCTGTCGGTTGCGGGCTGGTCGGTGGGGGCCATCCCGGCCTCCATCGATGGGATGATCAGTGTCAACAAGGTGATGCACAACACCATGTGGGTGCCGGGGCATTTCCACACCTATCTGCTGCTGGGCGAGGTGGCGATGGCCTTCGGCTTCATGGCCTGGCTGGTGCGCGGCAAGACGATCGCCCGGATGAACGGCATGGACCGGGCGGGATTTGCCATCTACCTGGCGGGGGCTGCCGGTTTCGTGACGGTGTTCCTGGTCTCCGGCGCCGCTTCGATCCCGCGGCGCTGGGCGGTGCATTACGAGGAATGGCTGACCCATGACCGTATCGGCACCGCATTCAGCATGCTGGTGGTGCTGGGCACCCTGGTCTTTGTACTGCGCTTCGTGGCGCGGCTTGGGCGGAGCGAGAGCTGATGCTGGCCCGTGTTCTCCCCTCGGTTCTCGCCGCCGTTGCCGGCGGCGGGATCCTCTGGCAGGCAACAGACGGGGCCCAGGCCTTTACCAGCGAGGCGGCGCGGCGGCTGGATGTGGTGCAGTCGCCCCGCAAAGTGCCCGAAATGCTGCTGGAGGATATGACCAGCCGCCAAGTGCCATTGCTGCCGCGAGCGGGCGAGGTTGTGCTGGTCGAGTTCATCTACACCGTTTGCGGCGACATCTGTCAGATCGCGGCGGCGGATTTTGCCGAGATCCGTGACCGGCTGCAGGCGCAGGGGGTAACGGCCCGGCTGCTGTCCGTTAGCTTTGACCCGGAGCGAGACACGCCGGAACAGATGTCGATCTATGGCGATGCTCATGAGGCAGACAGCAGGATGTGGACTGTCGCCCGGCCGGACCAGCGCGACCTGCCGGGGCTTCTGGACCTGTTCGGCGTGACCGTCATCCCGGATGAGTGGGGCGGGTTTCAGCATAATGCGGCGATCCACGTGATCAGCAGCGACGGCCGGTTTTCAGCGGTCTTCGACACGGATGCTGTGGAGGCGGTGCTTGCCCATCTCCGGGGGGTACAGCCATGAAGATGATCGCCCTGGCCCTGCTGGCCACGGCTGAGGCCGTTGCCCTCCAAGGTGCGGCGGCGGGCAGCCCGATCCAGCATGTGCTGGTGCAGATGCCGCTGCTGGTTCTGGCGGGCTTTCTTCTGGGCTGGGATTTGCACTGCCGCCGTGATTGGGCGGGTCCGCTATTACTTACGGCGTTAACGGTTTTTCTGTTCTGGATGCTGCCGCGCAACGTGGACTGGGCACTGACGCCTGCGGGGGAGTTGGCGAAATACCTGAGCCTGCCGCTGCTGCTTGGCGTGCCGCTGCGGCTGAGCTGGCCCTGGCTGGGTCCCGTCCTGCGCGGCTTTCTCAAGGCCAACGCGCTGTCGATGCTGGGGGTGCTAGGGTTCCTTTACACCCATGCCCCTGTGCGGATCTGCAATTCCTACCTGGTGTCCGCCCAGCAGGACTTGGGCTTTGCCTTCCTCTATCTCGCCGCGGGTTTGGCCTGCCTCTGGGCCGTCCCGGTATTGTTCGGGCATCCGCGCTGCCTGCCTTTTGGCAGCGCCGGATGCGCCAAATGCGGAGCTTGAAGCAAGATGACTTATGCCGAAACCGTTCTGGGTTTTGCCAAGGTGGCGCGAAACAAGAGCGCCAGCCTGCGGGGGGATCCGCTGGCCTTTCTGATCCTGGCCCTAAAGGCCGGCGCCTTTGTCGGCGCGGGCATCCTGCTGATCTTCTCGGTCGGGCAGGGGGTGGAGGGCGCCATCCGCCCCCTCGTCATGGGCGCAAGCTTCGGCATCGCGCTGACGCTAGTGGTGTTTGCGGGGGCTGAGCTGTTCACTGGCCACACCATGTACATGAACCACGGGCTGCTGACCGGACAAAGCGGGTTCCTTGCGAACATGAGCTACGAGCTTCGGACTCCTATGAATGGCATCCTGGGAATGACTGAAGTGCTGACCGAGACCAATCTGGACGAAGAGCAACGCGAACTCACCGGCACTATTTTCAGCTCGGCCAACGCACTCCTCTTGGTTATCAACGACATTCTAAATTTTTCAAAGATCGAAGCCGGCCAGCTAAGGGTCGAAACCGCGCCGTTCGAATTGAAGGTCGTCGTCGATGATGTTGCCGTGCTTTTGTCGCCGCGGGCTCAGGAAAAAGGGCTGGAGATTTGTACTGATTTCAAGTTGCCTTCACCGGTTTGGGTGAACGGCGATGCCGGCCGTCTCCGTCAGTGCTTGATCAACCTGGCTGGCAACGCTTTGAAATTCACAGAGGAAGGCCACGTCCGCATTCTTATCCGCCCCGGTCTTGGTTCGCAGCTCGTTTTTGAAGTGCAGGACACAGGTGTGGGGATTCCCGAAGACAAGCAGGAGGCTGTGTTTGCCGCCTTCGAGCAGGTTGATAACGGCTATACCCGAAGCTTTGACGGCACCGGGCTCGGCTTGTCGATCACACAGCGCCTGGTCAATCTGATGGGCGGAACGATCTCACTGACCTCTGAGCCTGGGGAAGGATCTGTTTTCGCGATGCAGATCCCGTTGCCGGAAGCGCAGGCAGCCAATCAATTCGAGCAGTCCAACTCTGTACTTCTGCGAGGGCAAACCGTTCCCCAAGCCTCACTCTCATGATAATCAGTTCAAGGTTAAGTGCCGGGTTGCACGATCAGAGATGATTTTAGAGCCCTCAGCCGCCGTCGGCCGCCTGGAAGCACCTCGCATGCGCAGCGGAGCACGAACGGCGCAAACCCGACCTTCGTCGTGCGGCTCGTGGAAGGCTAAGGGGCCGGGTACACCTGCCAATCAATGAGCCCTCAAAGCTGAGTCATAGAATGCTTGTGCAAGGCGCGCAATTCTTCAGTTAGGAAGTCGACAAACCGCCTGACGCGCACTGTTTTCCGGAGGTCTGAGTGAAGCAGAATCCAAAGCCATGGTCCGGGAGAAATGTCCGTTCCAGGCACCCGGCGCAGGTTCGGGAAAGCGGGTTCAAGCAGGACGGGCAGGTGCGACATGCCCGCATTCAAACTGACCAGGCGCGTCCGCATTTGACCGTCAGAGACTTCATGGCGCACGGCTGCGTTCGGGAACGGCGAATGCGACTGCCAGCCATGACCGCCATCTCCGCCCGGCATGCCGATCCACGTGAGTCCTGAACCGCCCGGGCCTGCTGACGGAAAAACGCTTTTGAGATACTCCTCGCTGGCGTAGACGCCTATATCCAGCTGCAGGAGCTTTCGGGCCACCACGTCATCCGCAACGTCCCGTGCGGCCCGCAATGAGACGTCGGTCTCGTCGTTGGTGATTGATTCCACCTTCGAGGTCAGCCGCAGTTCGATATCAATTTCCGGATAGCGGTCAGCGAACCGCACGATCAGCGGTGCCACGATGTCGTAGGCAAGAGTCGGCGTGAGCGAGAACCGGATTTTGCCGGACTCGCTCCGGTCCAGCCCTTCAACCCGCTTTCGGGCTGCAAAAATCTTTTGTTCTGCGCCTTCTGCCATCGGCAAAAGAGCTTCTCCTGCTTCGGTCAGCGAAAACCCCCGTCTGGAGCGGTGGAACAAGCGGACGCCATAGCTCGCCTCCAGGGCTTGGATGCTGCGATTGACAGTGCCGTAGTTGGCGCCAATCGATTGCGCGGCGGCGCGCAGACTGCCCGCCCGGGCAACGGCAAGGAAATGGGGCAAAAGCTCCCAATCAAATGTACGCATGTTTCTTGAATGTAACACCATGTTCCGTTTGTTCCGTTTTAGGCGGAGCTTGGCCTTGATACAAGGAGCTGACGTCAACCTTCCCTGACCGCCCCGCTGTGCTGCAGCTTTGAAGAACTGGACAATAAGATGAAACGATACCATCCCCTTCTCGTTGGCCTGCACTGGCTTGTCGCTGTGATGATCCTTGTGGCGCTTCTTATTGGCGGGCCCAGTCTGGCAGAAATGAAAAACAGCGACCCCGAAAAGATGTTCGGGCTGACCGGCCATATGATCTGGGGGCTGTCGATTGGAGCGCTTATGATCGTTCGCCTGGCCATGCGTGCCTTCTCAAAACGCCCGCTCCCCGCCAGCGCTGGCAATGCGCTGCTCAATTCCGGAGCAAAATTTGCGCATTTGGGGCTCTATGTTCTTGTTCTTGCGATGGTTGCCAGCGGCCTTGGCATCGCTATATCGGCGGATCTGTTCGCGATTGTCTTTTCAGGGTCCGGTGCCCCGCTGCCTGCGGATTTCAGCATCTACGCGGCACGCCAGGCGCACGCTGTCATTGCGACTCTTTTGCTTATCCTGATTGGCCTTCACATCGCGGGTTGGGTCTATCATCAGTTCTATCTGCAGGACCGGCTGATCAGTCGAATGTGGTTCGGGAAACGCACATAGCCTGATGGCCTCAATGTGCTGCCTGAAGCAATCCGGCGACAAAATTTGTTAGTAACTTTGGGCTCTAACTTCCCGTCTGCACCCACCACAACGGACGGCAAGATGGAGCCCATAACCGACCTAAGGTTGATGTTCTTTCGCGGTGGGCACAGCCCTTACATTAGCGACTGCAGCGAAAAACGGATTACTTACCTGCCTCCGCGAAGAACCAATCCAGTAGCCTCCGCTGAATACGCGCTGTGGTTTCTGTGTCCCGGTATTCCAGAAAGTATCCAGCCCTGTCCCGGCGAAAACCCTGCCCGATCTGCACCAGCTCGCCGGAAGCAACCTTATCTGCTGCCAAGTGCTGCCAAGCTAATGCGACCCCGGCGCCATCCGCCGCAGCCTGCAGCAAGAACTGGTAGCTGGGATAGCGGAACACCTGGTCTGGAGCGGTGTAGCCGATGCCCGAGTCGGCAAACCATTCTGGCCAGCCTGCGAACTCCATCGCACGTTCCTCATAGTGCAGAAGATCTAGCCGGACCAAAACTGACGGATTCTCCGAGGCATCCTGGAGTACAGGATTGCGATCCAGGTAATCCGGGGAACACACCGGAAAGGTTACCTCCTCAAAAAGCTGCTTTCGCGGCCATCCGGCCCAACCCTGCGGCCGCCAGTGGGCAATCATGTCGACGCTTTCAGGGTCGATTTCATCCAGCCAATGGGAGACTGCAAGTTGCACCTGCACATCTCCCATTGCCTGCCGCAGGCTGGAGAACCGAGGCAGCAACCAGCAGTTGGCAAAGCTTTGCGTGCAGGCCAGGCGCAGGCCGCCGGTTTCGGCGCTTCCGGCGGTTTTGCAGATGGCTGCATCGATATGCGACAGGCCTAGGTTCACCGCATTCGCCAGGTCCCGGCCCTGTCTGGTCACCGTCAGCTTGTTGTGCTCCCGGGCAAAGAGCTGCACTCCCAGCTGATTCTCCAGATTGGCAATATGGCGACTAACGGCAGGCTGGCTAAGGCCCAGGTGCTCTCCGGCTTTCGTGAAGCTGCCAAGCCGCACGGATGCCTCCAGAACGGGAAGTGCGTTGAGCAGATGCTGTGTGCGGCGAAAACGACCTTGCATAGAGAAAAGCTATGAGCGGCATGCAATTTTAGCAAGTTTATTTGCTGCTACGTCTTCTTAGGATGCAGTCAGAGAATGCAACACAGGAACAAGCGATGTCACTCTTACTAGAAATCAGCCCTCTGACGGACTGCTTTGGCGTTGTCGTCCACAACTTCGATCTATCAAAGACCTCAGTGGAGGAAGATTACTCGGAACTCCGGAAACTTTTCGAAGATCATTCGGCGCTGCTGTTTCGCAACCAGTCGTTGACGCCGGAAGATCACTTGCGCCTGGCGCGGATGTTCGGCCCCATTGAGGACCGGAAAAGGGATGAACGGCAGCCGGGTAAGGCGCCGGAGGTGTCGCTTGTGTCCAATGAAACAGGCGCAGGTGTCACGGGAGAAATGGATCTGCACACCCTGCATCTGAAGGCCAACCAGCAGTGGCATATCGATTCCACCTTCATGCCGGTTCCCTCGCTCTGCAACATCCTGGCTGCCAAAGTTGTGACAACTGAGGGCGGCCAGACAGAGCTAGCGTCCACGCGTGCGGCGTGGGCTGCGATGCCAGAGGAACTCCGACAGAGGATCAGAGGGCGGATTTTGGGGCACAACTACCGCCGCTCTCGGGAACGGATTTCAATGGAACTGGCAAATCTTCCCATGTTCAATAAATGGCCGGCGCAGCGATGGCCGGCGGTCTGGGCAAATCCCGTCAACGGGCAAGAGGCACTGTTTATTGCATCGCATGTGTTCGAGGTGGAGGGTCTCAGCCCGGCGGAAGGCGATGCGCTGGTGGATGACCTGATCGCATTCTGTACGCAGCCGCAGTTTGTGTATTCGCACCAGTGGCAGGTTGGCGATGTTCTTATGTGGGACCAGAGGGCAACGCTTCATCGCGGTATGCCCTGGCCTTATGAGCAGCCGCGAACCCTTGCGAGCGTTTGCTGTTCCATGACCGGTAGCGACGGCTTGGATACAGCGCGCAAGGCGGTTAGCCAGGCCGGCTGAAACGAACGGGGCTTCGGCCGACATAGCTCGGATCCAGCGGGACAAGGCCGCCCGTTCTCTTCTACGGTGAACGGCGGCTCCGTCCGGCACACGGTGAGTTCGACCTTGGGAAATGCTGCGCGATGCACGAACGGCGGTAATGCGAATGCTGCACTGCGGCATCAGCGCCCAGGGATTTTCCCTGCGGTTTGCCGATTAGTTCCAGAAGATCCCCCCGCATCTCGAATTCATGGCTGCCCGAAGCCACACAGCCTAATGAGCGCCCCCTCTCGGCAGATTGCTTCGCAATCGCCTGCCGGGCAGTGGGATCCCTGGACTTCCTGGCGGACAGCTTCGGCGCATCGCGGAAAACCTGCTTGCATTGTCAGCGATCGAGCCTTTGAGGCGCCATTGGTTCAAGCCCAATGGCGAGGGGCACGGAATTCACCAGCCGGGCAATCCTGAAATGGGCCGACAGGAACGGCGTGGATTGGCATTACATCGACCCCGGAAAACCGCAACAGAATGCCTTCATCGAGTCATTCAACGGCAGCCTGCGGGACGAGCTTCTCAATGAAGAGCTGTTCGACACCCTAGGCGATGCCCGCCGCAAGCTGGCGCTGTGGCGCTACGATTACAACAACGTCAGGCCGCACTCTTCGCTGGGGAACAAAACGCTCAGCTTCGGCGCATCGCGGAAGTTCCGCATCCTGGCCGTGAACGATGACTGCTGCCGGGAAAACCTGTGCCTGGCCGCGGACACCAGCACTTCAGGCGAGTGCGTTGCCCGGGAACTGGACGCGCTGGTCCGGGTCTACGGAAAACCTGCTTGCATTGTCAGCCGAAGTCGGGATTTCTATATCAGCCGAGGTCGATCCTGCTACACTTAATGCCTGGAAACATGCGCCTCGCTTGAAGACACTCAGCGGTCCCACATCATACGAGTACATCTGCAAATCTGGACTTCAGAGCCAGACATATTCATTGCGGCGTCCGTCGCCAGCGGCCAGGACTGAACACCTAAGCCGGTTTTGCAGTCTCTCTGCCTGCTTCCAGCGCGCGGATCAAGTTTTTCATATCGCGGTTTCCAGTCAACACATCTTCAAGTGTCCGGCTGTCCAAAGCGGCAAAGAACGCCTCCTGTGCCTCGTTCAGAACCGGTAGCAGCCCGCAGGCCGGGGTCATCACGCAGCAACCGCCATCTTCCTTCATACACTCCACCAAGGGGGTGCCGCTTTCTGACTTTCGTAGTAGCGCGCCAATCGAGATTGCCTCTGGCGGAAGTGCCAAACGCATGCCTCCGTTACGGCCACGCACTGATTCCACATACGCCTCATGGGTCAGCCATTGAGAAATCTTGGCCAAGTGATTGAACGGCAGCTTCTGCATCGCCGCGATCTCGCGGGTCGACATCAATCCTTCCTCATGCGTGGCGAGGTGGATCAGGACGCGCAGGGCGTAATCTGAGAACTTTGATATCTGCATAAGTGTTCTTTCCATAATTAATAAACATTAAAAATACGTATTTTATTGACATGTATCGTCACCCTCAATGATGGGCATCTTTAGTGCTTATTAAAGGGCGCGACACATGCAGCCAGTTGTTCTTTTGGTCTCTCTGATCCTGATGGCGGTTCTGTCAGCGGTCTTCTTTTGGGCGGCCGCGGGCGTCGCAGGGCGATGGCCCCGGTCCGAATGCCAACAGCAAGCGCACAGGCCTGATCTGGGCGATGACGATCCTTGGCGTGATCGTTTCCATCGGTTCGTTGCGCAGCTGGCCGCATGCGCTGGCCAGCACCGGGAACGTGATGGAAGTGAACGTCAGCGGCGGCCAGTGGTGGTGGGATATCGACACCACGGAGATCCCGGTCCGCAAGCCGGTCAATTTCAACATGACAACCGAGGATGTGACCCACGGCATGGGCATCTATGACAGTGACCTTACGCTGCTGACCCAGGTCCAGGCGATCCCCGGCTACACCACGCAGATCACCTACACGTTTGAGGAGCCCGGCAGCTACCAGATCCTGTGCATGGAGTTCTGCGGGGTGGCGCATCACGACATGGTCAATGAATTCGAAGTTGTAGCGGTGGAGGAATAAGTGAGCACTGCATCTGAACCTGTTGCGTCTGGGTATGCTGCAGCTGAACCCCAGGCCGGAGCGGTCAAGCTGACCATGATCCTCTCAGGTGCCGTCTTTGCTCTGATGATGGTCTTCGGGCTGATCATGCGGGCGGCCCAGGGACAGTGGATCGAGCTGGACCCGGCCCTGTTCTACCAGATCCTGACTGCGCATGGCACTGGCATGGTTGGCACCGCGGCGATCTCGGGCGCGGCTATTCTGTGGTACTTCAGCGGCCGCCATGTGGTGCTGACGGCTGGTATTTTCTGGGCGTTCCTGGGCTTGTTTCTGCTGGGTGTCGTGCTGATCCTGGGCGCGATATTCATCGGTGGCTTTGGGGGCGCGTGGACCTTCCTGTTCCCGCTGCCAGCCCTGTCCGGCGGCGCGTGGGAAGCTGGTGCAGTCGCAGCCTTCATGCTGGGCTATGTGTCGATCGGCGTTGGCTTCCTACTTTACTATCTGGAGCTTGGCCGCCAGATCCATGCACGCTACGGCAGCCTGGCACGGGCACTTGGCTGGAACCTGATCCTGGGGCGCGAGGATAACAACCCGCCGCCGCCGACAATCGTTGCAGCGGCAGCGGTCACCATCTTCAACTCTATCGGCATCATTCTGGGTGCTGCCGTTCTGGTGGCCAGCCTGGTGCATCTGCTGGTGCCGGGCTTTGAAGTCGACGCGCTCTTGGCCAAGAACCTGATCTATTTCTTCGGCCACGTATTCATCAACGCATCGATCTACATGGCGGTGACGGCGGTTTATGAAATCCTGCCGGAATATACCGGGCGCCCGTGGAAATCGAACCGGGTGTTCGCCCTTGCCTGGAACGCTGTGCTGATCTTTGTCATGGCGGTTTACTGGCACCATTTGCTGCAGGATGTGGTGATGCCGCCCTGGATGCTGGTGCTGGGGCAGCTGGTTTCCTACTTCAGCGACATTCCCCTGATTGCTGTCACCGCCTTTTCCACCTTCCTCTATGTGCGCGGTTCGAAAATGACCTGGGACCTAGCGTCTTCGTTGCTGGTCCTGTCGGTTGCAGGCTGGTCGGTGGGCTCGATCCCCGCCTCGATCGACGGGATGATCAGCGTCAACAAGGTGATGCATAACACCATGTGGGTGCCGGGGCACTTCCACACCTATCTGCTGCTGGGCGAGGTTGCGATGGCCTTTGGCTTCATGGCCTGGCTGGTGCGCGGCAAGACGATCTCCCAAATGGACGGGCTGGACCGTGCGGCCATTGCCGCCTACCTCGCAGGCGCGGCTGGATTTGTGACGGTGTTCCTGTTCTCCGGGGCTGCTTCGATTCCGCGCCGGTGGGCGGTGCATTATGAGGAATGGCTGACCCACGACCGTGTCGGTACCGTATTCAGCGTGCTTGTGGTGCTGGGAACGCTGATCGTTGTCCTGCGCTTCGTCGCCCGTCTGGGCCGGAGCGAAGGCTGATGCCTGCCCGCGGCCTCCCTTCGGTTCTCGCCGCTGTCATTGGCGGCGGGATCCTGTGGCACGCCACTGACGGAGCGCGCGCCTTTACCAGCGAAGCGGCCCGGCGGCTGGATGTTGCCGGGTCGCCCCGCCCGGTCCCCGCGGTGATGTTAGAGGATATGTCCGGCCAGCGGGTGCCGCTGCTGCCGCAAGAAGGCGAAGTGGTGCTGGTCGAGTTCATCTACACGGTTTGCGGTGATATCTGTCAGATTGCTGCGGCGGATTTTGCTGACGTCCGCGACCGGCTGCAGCTGCAAGGAGTGAAGGCACGGCTGATTTCTGTCAGCTTTGACCCGGAGCGGGACACGCCGGAGCAGATGGCCATTTACGGCGATGCCCATGAAGCGGATGGCGCAAAATGGACTGTTGCCCGGCCTGAAGAGAGTGACTTGGACGGGCTTCTGAAGCTGTTCGATGTAACAGTCATCCCGGATGAATGGGGCAGTTACCAGCACAACGCGGCAATCCATGTGATTGACAGAAACGGCCAGTTCTCGGCGGTCTTTGACACTGATGCAGTGGAGAAAGTGGCTGCCTATGTTCAGGAGGTTCGGCCATGAGGATGATCTGCCTTGGGCTGCTTGCCTTGGCCGAAGGCGTTGCCCTGCGGGAGGGAGCTGTGGACAGCCCGATCCAGCATGTGCTGGCGCAGATGCCTTTGCTGGTGCTGGCCGGGGCGATTACGGGCTGGGATCTGCGGGTGCCGCCCAGCTGGGCAGTTCCGCTGTTGCTGACGGCGCTCACGGCCTTTCTGTTCTGGATACTGCCGCGCAACGTGGACTGGGCACTGACGCCTGCGGGGGAGTTGGCGAAATACCTGAGCCTGCCGCTGCTGCTTGGCGTGCCGCTGCGGCTGAGCTGGCCCTGGCTGGGTCCCGTCCTGCGCGGGTTCCTGAAGGCCAACGCGCTGTCGATGCTGGGGGTGCTCGGGTTCCTGTACACCCATGCGCCGGTGCGGATCTGCAATTCCTACCTGGTGTCAGCCCAGCAGGATCTGGGTTTTGCCTTTCTCTATCTCGCCGCGGCGCTGGCCTGCCTTTGGGCCTTCCCGCTGCTGTTCGGACAGCTGCGAAGTATGCCGGTTTGCACGGCGGGATGCACCAAATGCGGAGTTTGATCTGAAATGACCTATGCCGATACCGTTCCGGGCTTTGCGCAGCTTGCGCAAATCAAAAGCAGAAATCTGCGTTCCGATCCGCGGGCCTTTTGATCCTCGCGCTCAAGGCGGGGGCCTTTGCCGGTGCAGGCACCATGGGTAATGGCTACTGGCGCGCAGCATCGAAACCAGCGCGGAAAGCCGCACCAAAAACGGGTTCGGCCGGAAATTCCGATTGAGAGGGGACAGCCAAATGAGAATAAAATAAGGCTGATGCAACAATTTTTTGCGAACGCGAGCCGCTGCAACCCGGCAAAGAGTGTCTGCGTTCAGCTTTCCGACGCCCTGTACGAGCTGGGTGTTACGCCCGTCCACCGCCGGAAAGCGCGGTGGAAATTTGCGGGAGAGGAAAAACCGACATCCTCAGAGATTTCCTCGATGCTCTTGCTTCCAGCCTGCAGGTCACGGATGGCTATGTCCCGGCGCAGGCCGTCCTTGATCGCCTGAAAGGAGGTGTTTTCCGCATCCAGCCGCCTCATCAGGGTTCTTGGCGTGACATTCAAGGCGCGGGCAGCACCTGCCAAGTGGCCGTCCTCCCAGCGTGTCTGATAAAGGAACTCCCGGACTCTCAGAGACTGCTTATGTTCCCGGTACTCCGTGAATATCCAGTCCCGGGGGGCCCGGTTCAAAAACTCCTTCAGTTCCGCAGTGCTGCGTTTTTTTGTCGGCCCAAGTTTCGCTACGTCAAAGGTAATTGCAGAACACGGTGCCTTGAAGCTGATCTGCGCAGGAAAGATTACTGAGTAATCGTCTGAAAATCCGGGGCGCTCAAAGGCAAATTGAACTGCCTGGACCGGCACCTCATATCCTGCTAGCCAGGAGAGCAGCCCATGTGCCAGTTTCAGGATCAGCATATGGCCAAATTGCTGACAGGGTTGCGAATCCAGCGGCACAAGCCGCAAACTGATGTTGCCGTTTTGGGACGCGAGTTCGAATTGGTAGTCGTCCAGCAGCAGGTTCCAGAATGTAGAAAACCGGTGCAAGGCCGAGGGAAGTGAACTGGATTCGCGGACCGTCGTCAGCAAGTGCTGCAGTGCTCTGGCCCGGATCGGCCGGCTCCAAAGGCCCATCATTTCATCTTTGGTTTCGATGGCGGCAATTTGGTAGAGCCGGACAATCTGGTCCAAAGTGATGCGGTGGGCAAGGTGGCCCCTGATCGTATGCATCCCCGCACGCCGCAGAAAGGATGCCAGCTGGGCATCCGTGCAGCAGTGCCTCAAGGCCACAATCCAATCCCCGGCGAACCGCGACGAGACCGTGGCAAGGCTTGAAGGATCCGAAACTGTCATTTCCTAGGGCTCTGGCGTTGTTTGTCATTATTGGGAAACATATCGTCTCTTTTGAACGTGGAATTGGTCAGCTGCAACACGCATTTGACGTGAATGAACAGTAGGCTGGAGCCCTGGAAAGGACGCATCGGCCCCCGATCCGCGGTATGCATCTTCTGCATATAAGCATTGTCGGCCTGGCCGGATGTCATGCCTGACGATGAAAGGGCGACGATTGCGTTGAATTACTTGCCGGGAATCTGCAGGCTGAGCAGAGGATTGCCATGCCGATGGTCGAGGCGGATTCGGTGATCGACACCGAATGTGGCAAGCGGTTGCGCGTGACGGCGGAATCCCGGGCGAGATTGCAGTGTGCGGCAATACCGTGATGACCTCGCGCAACCTGTCCGGCATGCAGCCGGATCAGGGCTATAATGTTCCGATCACCGACGGCAACGGCGGGATGCACAACGATCCGGTGGCGATCAAACACAGCGGCAAACGCTGGTGGATATCGATTGCCGGCAGCGACCTTTTGCTATGGGTCAAAGGATTGGCAATCGGGGCGGGCCTGAATGTCACAGTGTTTGAGCCGGATGTCTCTCCGCTGGCTGTGCAAGGCCCGAAATCAGATGCGCTGATGGGGCGGGTCTTTGGCAGTGCTGTTCATGAAATCCGGTTCCTTCGCCAGAAAAAGATGAGGTTTGCAGATACGCCGTTCATCGTTGCACGCTCAGGATGTCCAAAGCAGAGTGGCTATGAAGTCAATGTTGAAGGCTCGAAACATGGAATGGCTTTGTGGAATGCCATGTTCGAAGCAGGAGAGGACTTGGATGTCCGGTCTGGATGCCCAGATCTGATCGAGCGGATCTAGGGCGGGCTGTTGAAGCATGGCAATGACATGACAATGGAAGGCATCCCTTTGGAATGTGGCCTTGGAAAGTTCTGCAGGCCTGCCGAAGACAAAGAATTTTGGCGGCAAGGCACTGGCCTTTGAGCTGGCCAGGGGCTCTTCGCAGCAGATCCGGCCGGTTTCGATCCCCGGGCCGGCGGTGGTTTCGCCCTGCGCGGCCTGGCCGCTGACTAAGGATGGCGAGCGGGCTGGTCAGATCACCTCGGCGGATTGGCCGCCTGATTTCCAAACCAATGTCGCGATCGGGATGGTGGGCGCAGGTCGCTAGGACGCGGGAACCGAGCTGGTGGCCGAAAACCCGCAGGGAAAAGGATTGCCTGTGTCGAGGAGCGTTTCCGGTAACAATCTGTACGATAATGTGGGCTCAAAGCAAATCAACATTGCTCGGCGTGTTTGTGCGCACCGAGCCAGAATAGTTTCCTTCAGTGGGGAGGAAAATGCGGAAAGAGTGAATTCAAACAGAAAAACTCATCAGGCCCGCTGAAGGTGGCTTTATAGAGGTTTTAGCAAAGACGTTGAAATCACGGCCTAAACTGCTGACCGGCAGCGATGCGGCAACCGAAAGGATGCTAGCGCAGCTGCCGCGATGGATAGCCTCCTTGATTGCCGGGACCGTGCGCAAGCATGTGCTTCTGACGCCTGTTCGGTCCGGTTTGATGCTGGCCTGGATCGGGTTGCGCGATATTGCCGAAGGGCTGGTCCCGGGGCTTGTCAGATACTTCCTGTTGGATGAGCAGGCCTTTCCAGAGCCGAAACCGTTTGGTCGCGCTTGCTGCGCAATTGCGGTCTCCTTCCGGAGGCTTGCCGGTATTAGCCGTCAGCCGCCTCACGTGCCTACGGCGGAAAAGTCATAGTTGCACTGCCGTTTCAGCCTACCTCCGGACGAATTGGCCGATAACTGCGGAGTGACCTGCTTCCCGATATTTTTAACTTCTAGACCGGTTCGGCTGCCCCAATTCTGTTCCAAAGCTCACTGGCAACGACGCCGGGCGGGCGGTCTCTGCGTCTCATCTTGAAAATCATCGTTTGGCGTACAGGAAATCTTTCCAAGTTGAGAGGAAGCAAAGCACCCGACAGCCGTTCCTCTTCGGTCATATGGTCAGGCAGGCCACCCCAGCCGAGACCGGCGAGGATCACCTTTTTCTTGGCTGTCAGATCGGAAACGGTCCACTTCAGTCCGCCCGGCAGCAGGTCGCGGCTTTGTTCATGCGCGGCGCCGCCTGTGCCCGCTGCGACCACCTGCACGTGGCTTTGCATTTCGGACGCTGAAATTGCACGGGAACCGGCCGGCAGGTTCAGCCCGGGGCCGGCCACCGGCCGTATTGTCACCTCTGCGACCAGCTCAGCCTCCACATCGTCCAGCGGCACCCCGTCCAGCGAAGCAAGCGCGATATCCGCTTTGCCTTCCATCAGCCGGGCAATCGGGCCGCCCATCATTTCCATACGCAGCCGGAGATGGGTGGCCGGGTGGCGCCGCCCGGTGTCGGCAAGCGCCGGCAGCAAAGGGTCCAGATCCATTGTGGCGCTGACGGCAATGTTCAATTCCGGCTCCTCCCGGGCGCGCAGCCGGGCCGCAGTGGTTCTGAGCCCCTGCATCTGCCGCAGCACACGGGAGGCTTCGCGGTAGAAAATCTCACCTGCCGGAGTGAGTGCCGGCCGGTAGGCCGCGCGGCTGAACAGCTCCAGCTCCAGTTCTTCTTCCAGCTGGCGGATCGTGTGGCTGATGGCGGACTGTGACTTGTGCAGCCGTTCAGCCGCACCGCGGAATGTGCCGGTTGAGACAATTGCCTCCAGGGCAAGAAGCTGGTCGTGTTTCATGTATTTGCCATATGATCTGCTTTTCTAATCATAATGGTGAGAACACAATATTATCAATCAATCATCTTGGTGCGTAGGCAAAGGGTATCGCCAAGCACAGGAGAAACCCATGAAACTCTACTACAAACCCGGCGCTTGCCCGCTGGCCAGCCACATCGCCCTGTATGAAACAGGCCGACCGTTTGAAATCGAAGCCGTTGACACCGCGGCGGGCCGGACTGAAAGCGGTGCGAATTACCGCGCGATCAATCCCAAAGGCTATGTTCCGGCCCTGGGCCTGGACGACGGCAGCGTTCTTACCGAAGGGGCGGCTGTTTTGCAGTATATCGCGGACAGTTACCCCGAGGCAGGCCTGGCGCCGGCGGCAGGCACATTGGCCCGGGCCCGGATGCAGGAACAGCTCAACTGGATCGGAACCGAGCTGCACAAGGCCTTTGGCCCGCTGTTCCGCGACGGCACGTCCGAGGGTGGCAAAGACGAAGCGCGCACCGCTGTTGCAGGCAAGTTCGATCTGATCGAGGCGCAGCTGTCGGATGGCCGCGAGTGGCTGGTTGCGGATCAGTTCTCGGTCGCGGATGCCTATCTGTTCGTGGTCTCGAACTGGGCGAATTTCACCGGCATCGATCTGGCCCTCTGGCCGCGCTTGGCTGCCTTTGTCAGCCGCAGTGCTGCCCGCCCGTCCGCTCAGGCTGCGATGCGCGCTGAGGGGCTGATCCAATGACGCCCGCCGGCCACAAAAAGGTCGGCGAACTGATGGAGGCCTATTTCGAAGGCCTCCATCAAGCCGACAGCGCCATGCTGCGCGAAGTCTTTCACCCGCAGCTGGCCTATGTCTGCGCTACTGAAGGCGATGAACTGTATCTGGATCTTGAAACCTACATGCGCCGCGTGGACGGACGTGAGCCGCCGGCAAAGCGCGGCGACCCGCGGGAGGAGGAGATCCTGGAGATTGCCTTTGCCAGCAACCGGCTGGCCCGGGTCAGTGCCCGGATGACCATGATGGGCCGGGATTTCTATGACCTGCTGACCCTTGTCCGCCACGGCGCCGAGTGGCGCATCGTTGCGAAAGTGTTCTCATATGTTCCGCGAAAGGACTGAGTGATGCCTTATGTGAATATCAAAGTCACCCGCGAAGGCGGCCCTGAGGGCACCGGTCCCAGTGCTGACCAAAAGGCGCAACTGATCGCCGGGGTAACGGACCTGCTGCGGGACGTTCTGGGCAAGAATCCGGCAACCACTTTTGTGGTCATCAACGAAGTCCCGCTGGAAGATTGGGGTGTCGGCGGTCTGCCGGTGCAGGAGTACCGAAAGCAGACGCAATGAAGACGCGGCTGACAGAAGCGCTGGGGATCACCTGCCCGGTGATCCAGGCGCCGATGGCCTTTGCCGCGGGCGGCGCGCTGGCCGGCGCCGTCTCCCGCGCCGGCGGGCTGGGTATGATCGGGGGCGCCTACGGCGATGCCGCCTGGATCGATCAGCAGTTCGATATCGCTGGGGGCGCCCGCGCAGGGTGCGGGCTGATCACCTGGAAGCTTGCGGAACAGCCCGACCTGCTTGACCGGGTGCTGGCGCGCGATCCGGCGGCGCTGTTCCTGTCCTTTGGCGATCCAGCGCCCTTTGCGCCAGCGACCCTGGACGCCGGTGTGCCGCTGATCTGCCAGGTCCAGACACTGCGCGATGCCCGGCAGGCGCTGGACTGCGGCGCAGACATCATAGTCGCCCAAGGTGCGGACGCCGGCGGCCATGGTGAAGCGCGCGGCACCTTTGCCCTAGTCCCCGAGATCGCTGACGAAATCGCACGCCAGAACAGCAAGGCGCTGCTCTGTGCTGCAGGCGGTATCACGGATGGGCGCGGTCTGGCTGCGGCGCTGATGCTCGGGGCTGATGGTGCGGTGATCGGCACACGGTTCTGGGCCTCGCGCGAGGCGTCGGTGCATTCGCGCATTCTGGACCGCGCGCTGGCAGCAACGGGGGACGACACCATCCGTACTCGGGTAGTGGATGTGGTCCGTGGCCTCAATTGGCCCAGCCGCTACAACGGCCGCGTTCTGCGCAACCCGTTCATTCAGAAATGGCACGGCTCCGAGGACGAATTGAAGCTGGAGGCAGGCACTGAAGCCGCAAAATGGTCGGCAGCTCAAGTTACCGGCGATCCGGACGTTGCCACCGCTTTTGCCGGTGAAGGCATCGGCCTGATCAGCAAGGTGCAGGCCGCCAGCGATATTCTGGCGGGCATCACGGCAGATGCGCAGCGGTGTCTGGCAAGGCAAGGCCAGTCGGGACCGCAGTAGCTTTTTGTGCCGGAACAGGCGGGGGGCTCCCGCCTGTTCTACTTTCAGCAGGTGTCAGCAGGCATGATCCAGAACGAATTTTCCCGTATGCCCGGGCGCCTCCAGCCTGCGGTGCGCCTCTGCGATCTGGTTAAGCGGCAGGATGTCTTGGACCTCCGGCATCAGGACGCCCTGGGCCAGCCAGTCGGCCAAAAGCCTCGACAATTGCAGCTTTCATTCGTGCCTCCAATATTTGTAGTGATCGTTAAATAATGGGTTGCTTGCCCGGTCAAGTATTTTTGTGTAGTGATCGATAAATAAAATGGAGGCGACCTTGGGACGGCAGCGGAGTTTTGACACCGAACACGCGATTGAGCAGGCGATGCTGCTGTTCTGGGAACGGGGATATGAGGCCGCGTCCATGGCCGACCTCAGCGCCGTCATGGGGGTGAATCCACCCAGCATCTACGCGGCTTTCGGCAATAAACAGGCGTTGTTTGAACGCTGTGCGAGCCACTACGCGCAGAACATTGCGGCTTATGCCCCCCGCGCGCTGGAAGAGGAAGCAACGGCTGCCAAGGCCCTGCGCCGTTATCTGTTTGAGGCCATCGAGGCGTTTTCCGGTAAGGAGAGGCCCAAAGGCTGCTTGCTTGTCAGCGCTGCAACCAATTGCGGTGCCGCCAGCACAGGTGCGCAGAAATTGCTCGCCGGATACCGGCAGTCCAGTGAGGCATTGATCGCCGCCCGCATCCAGCGTGGTATCGAAGACGGAGACATGCCGGCGGCAAGTGATCCGGATCTTTTGGCGAAGTATTTTGCAGTTCTGATTCAGGGACTTGCCGCGCAAGCCCGCGATGGCGCCACAGCTGATGCTTTGCACAGCGTGGCGGAATTGGCACTGGGTCAAGTTGCAGTTTTACCCTAGAAAACAAGGATGCCCGTCTGCGTGCCTTATCTTTCAAATCCCCGGGAACATGCTCAACTGCTGACGCATCCGGAATATGTTCAGCAGCTTCAAAATACTCCCCTGCAGGCCTGTTTTCAGGCCGGTTCTGTTTTTGAGCACAGGAGTGTTTTCCGCGGAATCTTCCATCCCTTGAAAACACCAAGTCCCACAGGTGCCTCTGGCTCATCAAGGGGCGCAGCCTGAACCGCTGGCGTGCAGGCTGGTATCCGGGGCTGCAGTAACCGAACAGGTTGCCGGATCATTGGCTGAAGCAGGGCTTCGGAAACCCTCTCTCAAATCACGCAGCAAACGCTTTTTCAGCCAGATCCACCGCCTTTCACACCTTGGGCGGGGGACAATGGTCACTTGCACACTCAGTTTAACTAACTTCAACACAAGTAGTTACGGGCCCGTTAACGCAGTCATTCCTGGTGTTTTGCGTCAATTGCGGCGGGAATTGGGCGCATCTGCCTTGATTGCCCGAATGGCGCCGCGATCCTTCCGTTTTCTGCTTCCAGCGTTGGGGTTCAACTGCCCCGTCCGGCCAAAGCTCCGGCTGCCACAAGGAAACTGACGCTGTGCCTGACGACACATCCTCTGCTGACCCGGCGCTCTCCTGTGAACTGCCCTGCGGCTTCAAACTGCTGCAAGGCCAGTACCAGATCGAGCGGCCGCTGCTGAGCGGTGGCTTTGGGATCACCTATCTGGCCCGGGACAGCCTGGAACGCCGCGTCGTCATCAAGGAGTGCTTTCCGGCTGGCATTTGCCGCCGCAGTGGCACGGATGTTGAACCCAGCACGGCAGAACACGCCAAATCCTGCCGCAATGTTTTGCGCAACTTCCTGCGCGAGGCGCATCTGCTGGCCCGCGCCCGGCATCCCGGCATCGTCGGCGTGCATCAGGTATTCAAGGAAAATCAAACCGCTTACATCGCAATGGAATTCGTCGACGGTCTGGACTTGCTGACCGTGCGTGAGGACCAGCCTGAACGGCTGACCGCGCCGCTTCTGAGGCACATTCTGGGACAGGCGCTGGAAGCGCTCGACGGCCTGCACGGGCAAGGTATTTTGCACCGCGACATCTCGCCGGACAACTTCATCCTCGGTAAAGACGGAAGCCTCACGCTGATCGACTTCGGGGCCGCCTGCGGCAGGCTTCCTAATGACGATACCGCGCTGCCGTTGCTGCTGGCGGTCAAGGATGGCTATTCCGCGCATGAGTTGTACAGGCCCGAGCTGCCTCAGCGTCCGGCTTGTGACCTCTATGCGCTGGGCGCCACGCTTTATTATCTGATTACCGGAGAAGTGCCGGCAGGCAGCCAGCAGCGGCTGACCGCAGTGATGGCGGGAGACCCGGATCCTTGCCAACCGCTGCTGGGCAGACCGTGGAACGCGGATCCTGTGGTGCTGGCCACCGTGGATATGGCAATGTCCGTGCTTCCGGCAGAGCGGTTTCAGGCGGCGTGCGACTGGGCAGGCACGCTGGCCGAAGACGATTGCGAAATGCAGAACGCTGCGAAAGAAGCCACTCAGCTGCCCGGCACCGTTGCGCCAGCGCCTGAAAACAGTGCCAGCCTGGATGCCGTCATTTCCAAGCTGGTCGCGGCAACCAACGTCAGTCTGACACCTGGGCAACCGCGTTCGGCCAGGAAACAGCAGATCCCGCCTGTCAGCACACCCTCCAAGCCGCCCGGCCAACTGGTGAATATCTTCGGTGAGCCGGTCAGCGACGTGGAAGCCTGGCTGGAAGAACAGGATGCAGTCCCGCGGCGGAAGAAAAACGCGCCCGCTGCGGAACAGCCGCCCGTCGCCGTATCCGCTGCGGCCCTCCCGGCAGAGCCGGTTCTGGAACTGCGCCGGGAAAAGCCAAGTTTCGCTGGCCGGCTGCGCAATATCTTCGGGCGCCGGCAAAGCAACCCGGAAACGGTTAAGAGCTGAAGGGAATGGGTATGAAATTCATCAAGGATATCATTGGCGAAAAGCGGGAGAGGGTCCGCCTGGACGGTCATGCCGCACAAGAAGCAGACCCGGCCCCGGCGCCTGTGCAGGATGCGGTTGCTCCTGACGTCGTCGAAACCGGGGCAGCCCGTCCGCCTCTCAGCCTCGACCGGGGTTTCCTGTTGGATGCGGTGCCGGAAGCCGCTCAGGCGGCATCCCCGGCGGAGACCGCTGCTCCGCTGGCTGGCGATCTGGCGGATGGCTGCTGGACTGATGACGCTGGGCCTGAAGACGCGTTGGCAGAAGGCGAAGGCTTGCCTGGCTTTGCTGCAGAGGAGCCGCAGGACTCGGCCATCGCGGCCTTTTTCGCCCGCGAGCAAGAAACCGCGGCAATGCCAGCGGCCGGCGCGAACCCTGGCGATGCCGGTAACTTTGGCAGCCCCGCAGACGCTGCATCAGACGATCCCTTCGCACCTGGTGCCGAAGCGCCCGCACCGGCTGGCGCAGAGGACGGGTTCCGCAGCCCGGAACCGCTTGAACCAGCAGCAGAAAGCGGCGAACTTTACCGGGCCTTTAAGCGAACTCAAAACGGTGTACATGATCAAGACTGCAAACCTGGTGCTGAGGATGTCCTTGCCGCAGCTCTTGCTCCGGCACTTCAGCCCGGGCAACAGCCTGAAACCAGCCCGCCCGCCGGCGAAGCACGGCCTGCCGGTATCCTGAGCGGTGTTTCCCAGCCGGCTGCTCCTGCACCGCAGGCGGCTTCTGTTTCCGCCCCGCAACCGGCGCCCGAAACTCCTCAACCCGCGGTCTCCATGGACAGCCCGGCAGTCGCGCCAATTGATGTGCCCGCACCGTCGATGGGCCGCGGCGCCAGCCGGGCCGGACGGGTCAAGACCCGCCTGCTGGGTTTCAGCCCCGCTCAAGCCGAAGACAGCGATCCCTTTGCCCGCAGCCAGAAAGAAACCGCGCCCGCTTACACCCGGTTCCCCGTCGGCTGGCTTGCTATTGTGCAGGGGCCGGGCCGGGGTGCTGCCTTTACTTTGTTCAGCGGCGTCACTGTGATCGGCCGCGGCGCCAACCAGACCGTAAGGCTGGACTTCGGTGACAACAGCATCTCGCGCGACAACCACGCTGCCATCGCCTATGACCCGGAACAGAAAGCCTTCTATGTCGGCCACGGCGGCAAGGCGAACCTGGTGCGCCGCAATGACCGCCCTGTGCTCAGCACCGAAACCCTGACGGCGGGCGACCTGATCCGCATTGGCGAGACCACCCTGCGCTTTGTGCCGCTTTGCGGCGCCGATTTCGGCTGGGACCAGCCGCAACCCGACGATGCTGCCCATGCTGTGCACAGCTGAGTTCGAATATGATGCTGCGACGGCCATCAGCAAGGGTCGCCGCGAGCGGCAGGAGGACGCGGTTGCCGCCGATTTCCTGGCCGGCACCGGCACCGGTTTTGCGGTGCTGTCCGATGGCATGGGCGGCCATGCCGCCGGGGATGTCGCCAGCAAGATTGTGGTCACCGAGGTGTTCAGCGATCTGAAACTGCGCGCGGACGACCCGGGCGCGCTGGAGCAGGCGATCGGCGCGGTGCTGCAGCAGGCCGCCAGCGGCGCCAATGCCTGCCTGGGCGAATACGCCAGCCATCAGCCGCAGGCCCGCGGCATGGGTGCGACATTGCTGGCACCGGTGCTGTTCAATGACCGGCTCTACTGGATCTCGGTCGGTGACTCGCCCCTGTTCCTGTTCCGCGACGGCGCGCTGATCCGGCTTAACGCCGACCACTCGATGGCAGCAGAGATTGACAGGCTGGTCGCCCAAGGCCGCATGGACCCGGCCGAGGGTGCCAGCCATCCGGACCGGCATTGCGTTACCTCAGTGCTGACCGGGGCGGAAATCCCCCGCATCGACTGCCGCAGCACACCAGTCCGGCTGCAGCACGGCGATATCGTGCTGGCAGCCAGCGACGGGTTGCAATTCCTGGAGGAGGAAGAGATCGCCGCCGTCCTCACTGCAGAATGCGGCAGTTCCAGCGCTCGCATCGGTGCTGCGCTGATGCAGCAGCTGGAGGTGCTGAACGCTCCGGAACAGGACAATGCCGCCTTCTGTGTGATCAAACCCATTGACCCGCAGGCCGCCATTCCTGCCCAGACCCAGCCATCCCCGCCGCCGCCGGAACAGCCTCCTGCGCCGTCGCATCAGCGCAGCGGCCGCCGGGTGATCACCCTCCTGGCGTCAGCGACGTGGCATTCTGCGCCCGCCGCCCGCCGCAACAAGACGGATGCATCGGCTTGAGCCTTCCTCAGACAGATATCAGCCCGCTGGCGGGCCGACTGGAACACACGCTCAGCACAGGGCAGCTGCCGGCTGAGTTTTCAGGCTGGGGCAGCCAGCTGCTGCAGCGGTTGCGCCAGCCGGTGCAGATCATTGTCACCGGCGGCATTGGTTCCGGCAAGTCGGCGCTGATTGATATGCTGCTGGGGCGGGTGGTCATTGGCCGCAATGCCGGCAGCGTTGTCGTCGACATTTGCCATGGCGATCAGGAATGTGCGGTTTTTGAGACCGCCAAGGGCGAGCGCCTGCAACAGGCGGGTGTTCTGGCAGAGCTTGAGGTGCCGGCAGGCACCCAGCGGATCCGCCAGTTTCTGCCAGACCCGCGGCTGCGCACCCACACTTATACTGAACTTCCGCTGGCAGGCCCGCAGGCCCGCCAGCAAAATCTGCTGCAGCAGGCCTCAGGCGCGGCGGATATTATCCTGTGGTGCAGCCAGGCGTTTGCGGACACGGAGCAGGCCCTGTGGGCCGACGTTCCTGACAGCACCAAGGATCACAGTTTCCTGGTGCTGACCATGGCCGACCGGCAGATCATGCGGGGAACTTTGGCCGGGTTGATCAAGACGCTGGAACCGGTTGCCGCTGAGGAATTTCTGGGCGTCTATCCGGTTGCCGCGATCCAGGGGCTGACGGCCCGGACAGCACCCGCACCGGCACATGATCTTTGGCGCTCCAGCGGCGGCAAGCAATTGGCGGATGGCGTGATGCGGCAGGTTGAAACCGGCCGTGCCTCGGATGTGGATCAGGCCGAATTGCTGATCCGCCAGTTTGGCGGCGAAACAACTGGTCTTACCGGCCTGCAGCCGGCATTTCCTGCCGCGGACCCGCCGCGGACCGCTGCTGGCGGCCTCAGCAGCGCATTGGACCAGATGCAAGCCCGGGCAGAGGAGATGCTGGCAGAAGCCGAAGCCGCAGGCGGCCCCCAAGCCGGTCCGGTGCTGGCGCAATGCATGGAGATGATCCGCGGCTTGTCGCAGACATTGGAGGCAATGCCAGGCAGCACAGCAGTGGAGGCCGCCCGCGAAGCGGCGCAGGACGGAGAGGAAATGCTGATGCTCTGCCAACTGGAACAGGACGAAGACGCGGCCATCGACGCGGTGACGCTGCTCATCCAGCTGAAGAAGGAACTGTCCGAAGACCCCTCGGGGTGATGACCCGCCGCACATCCTTTCCTGCTGCCTCACCGCGGCCCGGCAGGGCAGAAACACACGCCAAAGCAAGACACAGCAAGGTTCAGCCATGAACATGGAAGCTCAGATCGAGAGTGCCACAGACATCCACGCCTCCGCGCGTCCGACCAATTTGAATGCGGGGCTGGAACCGCTCTCGGAATTCGCCGGCAAAGCGCAGCGGCTTGATGCAGCCCTGTCCGTCCTGTCCGGTGTTTCGGGGATGCGCGTCCAGCGCAGTCTTGCGCGGCTGCAGGCGGAACTTGGCACCTTTGAACCCAGTGTCACCCTGCTGGGACAGGTGAAATCCGGCAAGACATCCTTGGTCAATGCGATGGCGGGCTGGGCCGACCTTCTGCCTTCGGACGTGAACCCCTGGACCTCGGTCGTCACCTCCTTGCACCTGACGCCGGGAGATACCCGGGTTGAGAACAGGGCCTGCTTCCAGTTTATGACCGAGGCGGAATGGGACCGGCTGCTGACCAAGGGCGGGCGCATCGGTGAAATGGCAGGCCGTGCCGGCGCCAGCAGCGAGCTGCAGAAAATCCGCTCTCAGATCGAAGAGATGCGGGAACGCTCGCGCCAGCGGCTGGGCCGTAAATTCGAACTGCTGATGGGGCAGAAACACGAGTACGGCTATTTCGATAAAAACCTGATCGAACGCTACATCTGCCTGGGCGACGACTTTGGCGAGGATGAAGGCGGTGCCGGCGAACAAGGCCGCTTTGCCGATATCACCCGTGCAGCCGATCTGTACCTGAACTGCCAGAGCGTGCCACACCGCCTGTGCTTGCGCGACACGCCCGGCGTCAACGACACCTTCATGATGCGCGAGCAGATCACCATCCAAGCAATCCGCGACAGCCGCCTATGCGTGGTGGTTCTGTCGGCAGGCCAGGCGCTGACCTCGGTCGACATGGGGCTGATCCGGATGATCTCCAACCTCAAGTCCCGCGAGGTTGTGATTTTTGTCAACCGCATCGACGAGCTGGCCGACCCCGCCGCCCAGATCCCCGAGATCGAGGCCAGCATCCGCCAGACACTGGACTCTCATCACGGGCCCCAGGACGCAACCGTCCTCTTCGGCAGCGCCTATTGGGCTAACAAGGTGCTGACCGGCGGGCTGGAGGACATGGACAAGGCAAGTTCCGCCGCGCTGCTCAATTGGGCCGAAGCCTCGGTCAACAGTTCCCATACCGAACTGTCAGCCCAGAACATGGTTTGGGAACTGTCCGGACTGCCCGCGCTGAACCGGGTGATGGCTGAACGGATCGTAACCGATCTTGGCACGCCGCTGCTGGCCCGCATTGCCGGCTCTGCTGTTACCGCCGCCACCGGCCAGCAGGCGGCACATGCAGTCAGGGTGCAGGGCGAGGGCGGCGCGCAAGCCGGTCTTCATGACACCTGCACCTCGTTTGAGAACATCTGCAAATCCCATCTGGACGCACTGGAAGCCGAGACCGCGCAGATCCTCGACTCCTTCCGCGACCGCGCCGACCGGGCCCATGCCACCTTCACCGACCGCGCCACCCACGCGCTGATCGAGCACCTGGAAAAATGGGGCGAGGACTGCCACTGGGAATATGATCCCGCCGGGCTGCGGATGCTGTTGCGCTCTGCCTATTCGGTGATGACCAGCCGCCTGCAGGCTGCCGCCCAAGCCCGGTATGAGACCGCGGTGCAGGACGTCGCGGAGCTGCTCTATGACGGTTTCGGCGCAGCGGTCCAGGGTATTCAGCTGTCAGTCCCCGAGGTGCCCCCGGCCAGCTCTCCGATTGCGCTGGGGCAGGCCATTGCATTGGATTTCAATGACAGCTGGTGGGCGGCCTGGTGGCGCCGCACCCGCGGCTATCAGGCCTTTGCCAAACGTTTCCGCAGCCTGATTGCCGGGGAAACCGAAGATTTCATGACCCAGCTTAAATTCGTGCAAACAGCAGATGCCGGCGCTGCCGTCCTTGCCCCGCTGCAGAGTTTCTTCGACGACCAGCGCGACATCCTGATGGAAATCGCAGACCACTGCCGCCGCGGCGGCGATATGCAGGGGCTGATTGCCGATGACAACCGCCGGACACAGGCCGACGACGCCTTGCAAACGCTCAGGAGCTTTACCGAATGACACAGGAAATCGCCATGCAAACCTCCGTCTCCCCGGCTGCCGCACCGCAGCGCAAGCCGCGCTTGGCGCTGATGGGTGAATTCAGCGCCGGTAAAAGCACCCTCACCAACCTGCTTGTGGGGCGCCAGCCGTTGCCCACCCGTGTGACCGCCACCCGGTTGCCGCCTGTCTGGATATCACACGGGCCTGAAGGGGCCAGCATTACCGGCACCGACGGCAGCGAAACACCGCTGCCGCTTGAAGACCTTGCCAAGGTGCCGATGGACACCACTGCGCTGATCCGCCTGACACTCCCGGCGGAGGCGCTGGAGCTGTGCGATCTTATTGACATGCCGGGCATATCGGACCCCAACATGCCGTCCAGTGTCTGGCAAAACCTGCTGCCCGAGGTAGACGGCGTTATCTGGTGCACCCATGCCACCCAGGCTTGGCGCCAGTCTGAAGCCGCTGTGTGGGAGGAGATTTCAGAGCGCCTTGAAGGCCCGAACACATTGCTGATCACGCATTTTGACAAGCTGCGAAGCAGCCGGGATCAGGACCGCGTGGCCCGGCGTGTCCGCAAGGAAACCGGCGAAGCCTTCGGCGCAATTTTTCCGCTGTCGCTCAGCCAGGCGCTGGCCGCGGGCGAGGATATGGAAGTTTGGAAGACCAGTGGCGCTGACAGTTTCATTGAATATCTGGTGGATATGCTTGTGACTTGGGCAAAGCCGAACCGCGTTGCGCCTGCACAATCCAATCCTGCGGCTTCTGCGTCAAATCCGCAAACGGTGCAGCCGTTAAGGGCTGATGTGCTGGACTTTGGCGGCAAGCGCGACAGCGGCGGACAGCCGCAATTGCAAGGAAACCCTGCCTGCGCGGACACCGGCGACCGTGTGACGCCGCGCCGGGTCACCCCGGCCAAGCGCAGCAAACGGCCGGCCCGGACCCGGCCCGAAATCCATCCTACTGGTGAGTAACGCATGATACCCAAACGTCCCGCACCAGAAGGCACACCGGCCCTTGCCGGGAACGGAGGCAGCCAGTGACGCTTTCCCTGCAGCTTGACGCGCTGCGTCAGACCGCGGAGGGCTCCCGTTTGGCTGCTTTTGGTGATCTCGGCACCAGCATGGTCTTGCGCAGCAGCAGCGCCGCTAGCCAGCCACAGGAATACTTAGACGGCCTTTGTCAGCAGGCCCGGCTGGGGTTTCTGCTGCTTGATGCTGCTGTGGCGGCCGGTGATACGCAAGCTGCTGTGCCAACCGATGATATTCTGGTTCTGACCCCAGGCGAAGCACGCATTTTCGTTCGCGCCGCAGATGGATCGGGTGATGCGGTGCTGTGTGTCTGCTCCGATGCGGCGAGCGCTGGGCGGCTTGCTGTCCCGGCGCGGGGCCTGCTGGCCGCTATGGCCGGGGAGGCATGATGGCAGACGCGGCTGCTGATTTCCTGCCGCGACGGCCCGGAACTGCGGAGGCTCTGCAGGAGGCGTTGATCCGGCTTGCAGATACGCCAACTGCAATCCGTGCCCGCGTGCAGCAGGCTGCGGCCGGGAAGGAACCGCTCGCCGCTGCAGTGCTGCGCGAAATCAGCGAAACCGTATTGCCGCGGGAACTGACCATCTGTGTCCGCCAGCAGCCTGCCGCTGTGCTCACGATTGCGCAGCGCAGACTTACCGGGCTGACCCTGGGCCGAACAGCAGACCCCGCTGACGGTGCAGAGAATTCAGACGCAGCTGCCCGGATCTTTGCCGCGCGGCTGCGCACTCTGGACGCCGCTGCCAATGGCGCAGGCTTCACAATCAAACGCCGTCCTTGCAAGGCAACCGAAGGAGCGGGCAGCTGTACCGCCAAGATGCTGAGCGACGCCATGGGCGCAGCCGAAGGCAGCAGTCCGCTGGACCGGTTCCACGCTCGCGCTACCCCTCAGGCAGAGGCTTGGATTTCATGCGGGCGGGGTGGAAATCTGTCCGGCAGCGGCGGGCCGGATGACCTGCTTTGCCAGTTGGAGGCAGTGCGCACCGTCCTCGCGGCCAAGGGGGCTTGCCCCTCCACGTCCAGAATGCCTGCGTCCAAGCCGGAATGCCTGCTGCTGCCGGTCTCGCCTCAGAGACGCATTATCGTGGCCTCAGCCTGCGGCGAACATCTGCTTTTGACCCTGCGTGATGACGCGGCAGACGCGGCACTGGGTGCGTGGGCGGAGATATTCTCCGGTTCTTGATCAGTGCTCGCGGCGGTCGGACCGGATCAAACAGCTCTCAATTCCTGCTCTGGGCCTGTTCGGGCCGGGCGCAGGCCGCGTTTCCAAAACATAACGATGACCCCCGTAACGGATATCTGCACGGCGGCAAAAAGGGCCATTGCAACCAGCAGTCCAAAGGTGTCGGCCAATGCGCCGCTTGCAATGACCGGCAGCGAAAACCCGCAGTAGGCATAGACAAACAACCCCGCCGTTGCCCGCGCCCTGTCGTCAGGTGCGCGCAGCGACACCTCTGCCAGGGAGGCAAGGTAGGTAAAGCCATAGCTTGCCGCGCTGGTGATGCAGGTTCCGGCAAGGACCAGCACCAGGGATGCCAGCCAGACGCCGGCCAGAAGAACAAGAAAGCCCAACGGGATCAGCACAAATCCCAGGGCAAGTGCCCGGCCGTTGGACATGCGCCGGGCGACAGGCTGGCAGATGAACCCCGCGAAGATCGCCAGAAAGATGACAAGTCCGGTCCAGCCGCCAAGCCCATTGGCAGCCAATTGCAACGGCACGACGGCAATGGTCATGCCGGTTGTCGACCAGGCCAGCGCCATGGCTGCACCGAACACCCAGGTGCCGGACGGAAAGACCGGCAGCCGCAGCGGTGTGACGGGTTTCGGACTGTCCGCCTTGGGCAGGGCCAATGCAGCTGCGGCCAGAACCGGCGCTGCTGTAAGAAGCGCCAGATAACTGAATGGCAGGAATGTCGGCCCTTGCAGGCCAAGGCTCAGCCCGGTTGCCAGAGCGCCGCCGCCGAAACCAAGCGACGTTGCCGATGTCACAATCAAGGCCGCAGTGCGTGCCCGGCCGGCGCCAAGGATTTCCGCCATATACGCAGTGCCCGCAGTGGTCGCCAGCCCGGTCCCGATACCCAGCAAAACCCGCGCCGCGACCAGGCTTGCCCAGTTTGGGAACTGTACAAGTACCGCTGTCGCAACCGCGCCAAGGATCAGAGCGAGAGCAATGGGAATACGCCGCCCGATCCGGTCTGACAGCCCGCCAAGCAGCAGCAGCGTTGGCATCAGGCCGCCAGCATAGGCGGCGAAGGCAATTGTAACAGCGGCGGCGCCGGCATTGTTCTGCACGGCGTAGGCGTCATACAGCGGCGCCTGCAGGTTAACGGCAAAGGTCACAGTGAACAGAATCACTGCAAGCAAAGCAGCAGACAGAAATCGGAGCATTGGGCGGGCCTCGCAGGTTGACTTGCCTCTGCAATGCCATGAAGTTCCGACGTATGACAATTTTTCTATTGTCCTAATGACAGTGAGCAGATGAAGAAAGCCAGATACATCCGCCTTGCCGATATGCTCTCCAATGCGATCCGCGAGGGCAAACTGGCACCTGGCTCCAAACTGCCGACGCACCGGGCCTTTGCGGAGAAAACCGGCGTCGCGCTGGCGACTGCAACCCGTGTTTACAAGGAACTGGAGCGCAGGGGGCTTGTCAGCGGCGAGGCCGGGCGCGGGACCTTTGTGCGCGATCCTGGCTTGCCCATGACACTGGGGGTGCATCAAACAGCGGCTGAGGGGATCACGGATCTGGTCTTCAACATGCCTGGCGGGCCTGCGGACGCAGACATATTGCGGGCCGGCTTGCGGCGGCTTGCGGCGGCTGGCGATCTGGATGCGATGCTGCGCTATCAGCCCCACGGCGGCCGCATTCACGAACGCCGGATCATCGCCGGAAGCCTTGGGCGGTCGCTGGGCCGGATTGACCCCGAGCACTTGCTGGTCACCTCAGGCAGCCAGCACGGCCTGGCGATCACCTGTTTGGGGCTGTTTCAGCCCGGCGATGTGATCGCTGCCGATGCCCTTACCTATCCAGGGTTCAAATCCGCTGCCGCCTTGAACGGTCTGGAGCTTGCCCCGGTGGAGGCGCAGCACGGCGTCATGAACCCGGATGATCTGGACCGGCAATGCCGCTTGCGGACCATACGTGCGGTCTATCTGATGCCGTCAGTCCAAAGCCCGCTGGGGACGGTCATGGATGAAACCACACGTCTGCGCTTGCTTGACGTGGCGCAGCGGCACAACCTCCTTATTATCGAGGACGCAGCCTATGCGTTTTTGGAACCGGATCCGCCGCCCGGGTTCCTGTCGATAGCACCGGACAGGACAGTGCATATCAGCGGTTTCTCCAAGAGCCTCGCCACCGGTTTGCGGCTGGGATATGTGATCGCGCCTGCAGGTCGCACCGCAGCTCTGCTGGAAGCGGTCCGCGCAACAACCTGGAACACGCCGGCGCTGATTTCCGCATTGGTCACAGGCTGGATCGAAGACGGGACACTTGAAAAGTCCGAGGAAACCCGCAGGCAAGATGGCGCTGCGCGTCAATCGGTGTGCCGGGAAGTCTTTGGCGCGGCTTCGGTCGTTTCGCATCGCAACGCGGGGTTTGCCTGGCTGCCGCTTGGCAAAGGCACGCGTGCGGACCCCATCGTGACGCGTTTGAAAGATCAGCGCATTTCAGTGTCCGGCGCAGACCCGTTTGCAACCACCGCCGCCGCACCGCAAGCCCTGAGATTGGCGTTTGGCGGCTTGCCGATGGCAGAGCTGCGCGGCACGCTGGAGACGGTGCGCCAAGCGGTTCAAGCTGAGAGGGCAGGGTAGGGCAGGCCTGCAATTGCGCAGCTTGCAATCCTGGAGTCTCCGCAGATGCCTTTGGCCGGTTCAAAACCACTGTCCCGGCTCCATCAGCCCCAGGTCCAGCAGCTGACGGGAATGCCATTCAAACGGTGCGGAATTGTGCCATCGGAAGGTTTCAATGTCGAAGGTCGAACCGGGGTTGCGCTTCAGCGCCTTGGCGGTGCGGAACGAACAGACGGCTGCCGTCAGGTTGTGATGCCAGGGGCAGGCATAGGTGTTGTATTCCTGATTATTGAAGGTGTGGTCCTGCTGCAGCACCAGTCCCGGTTTGGCCTTGAACAGAGAAATCCGGTCGATTTTCCGGCTCTTGTCAGGGATATGCTCTTCGAACCGCCAGCGCACGCCGCCAAAGAAATCCAGCTGCCGTTCGCGCGGATGGCCGGTTTCGGGGTCCTTGCGCGACTGGGCGTAGTAACCGGACTTGTCGAGATAGGCCGCCTCCAAAGAGACTGCGCCGGGGCACTCCTCCAGATCGCCGGCATAAAGGTCGATCACATAGCTGAGCACCGCGTCACGCCGCTCTTCTGTGTGGAAGGTCAGCATTTCACCAACGCTGCGGGTCTCGCAGAACGGGTAGAACAGATATTCCGCATTGTAGCAGTAATAAAGCCAGCAACCGGGCTGTGCCGCGGCGATCACCGCATTGACGGCACCTGTCAGCGCACCATCGGGGCTGCAGTCAAACGGCACCCGGTGCACCTTGGTGCGCACATCCTGCGGCAGGTCAAAGGCATCCGGCATCAGGGCCACAACGGCCTTGAAACCGCTTTGCAGGTGATGGCGCAGGGTGGTGGCGATCTCCACTTCGTCCTCGATGAAGACCAGCGCAACCGGTCCCTTGGCCAGCAGCGGCTTGCCCTCTTTCAGGAAATCCTGCAGCGAAGAATACATCATGCCCGTCTGCCTTTTGCCTTTCTGGCCATTGCGGTCAAAATCGGGTAAATCCCGCCTCATTGCAAGCGGTGGCATTTGTCTGTAAGTCAGGCCGCTGTTTACCCACCCTGGCTGGAAGGCTGACCCGCATGAGTGCCCCGAAGAAGCTGTTTATCAAGACCTATGGCTGTCAGATGAATGTCTATGACAGCGAACGCATGGCCGAAGCGCTGGGCGGCGAGGGGTATGTCGAGACCAAATCGGCAGATGACGCCGACATGATCCTGCTGAATACCTGCCACATCCGGGAAAAGGCGGCGGAAAAGGTCTATTCCGAGCTGGGTCGTTTCAAAGGGCTGAAGGCAGAGAAGCCAGACCTCAAGATCGGCGTGGCCGGTTGCGTCGCCCAGGCCGAGGGTGAAGAGATCATGCGCCGCCAGCCGCTGGTGGATCTGGTGGTCGGCCCGCAAAGCTATCACCGTCTGCCCGAAATGGAAGCCAAGACGCGGGACGGGGAGAAGGTGCTGGACACTGATTTCCCCGAGGAAGACAAGTTCGAAAAGCTCAAGAACCGCCCCAAGGCCAAGCGCGGCCCGACGGCGTTCCTGACCGTGCAGGAAGGCTGCGACAAATTCTGCGCCTTCTGCGTGGTGCCCTATACCCGCGGTGCCGAGGTTTCGCGCCCGGCTGACCGCATTCTGACCGAAGCCCGTGATCTGGTGGAGCGCGGCGTGCGCGAAATCACCCTTCTGGGCCAGAATGTGAATGCCTATCACGGTGCCGGTCCCAATGGCGACCTCACCCTGGCGCAGCTGATCTGGGAACTGAACAAGGTCGACGGGCTGGAGCGTATCCGGTTCACCACATCGCATCCCAACGACATGCAGGATGACCTGATCGAGGCGCATGGCACCTGTGCCAAGCTGATGCCCTATCTGCATCTGCCGGTGCAGGCGGGATCGGACAAGATCCTGAAGCGGATGAACCGCGCCCACACCGCCGAAAGCTATCTGCGCCTGATCGAACGCATCCGCGCCGCGCGGCCGGACATCCTGATCTCCGGCGACTTCATCGTTGGTTTTCCGGAAGAGACCGAGGAAGATTTCCAAGCCACCATGGATCTGGTGGAAGAGGTGAAATACGGCACCGCCTATTCCTTCAAATACTCGACCCGCCCCGGCACCCCGGCAGCCGAACGCGCCCAGGTCGACCCGGCCGCAGCCGACGACCGGCTGCAGCGCCTTCAGGCCCTTCTGACCCGGCAGCAGCGCGAGGTCCAGGACAGCATGGTTGGACGCGAAGTTGGCGTTCTGTTTGAAAAGCCTGGCCGCAGGCCGGGTCAAATGGTTGGCAAATCCGATTACCTCCACGCTGTTCATGTCGCTGAATGCGACCGCGCAGCGGGTGACCTGGCCCGGGTGCGCATTATTTCCTCTGGTGCCAATTCCCTGGCAGGAGAATTGATCGGCTAAAGCCCCCGCTACAGAGCGAATCTTTCCAACCGCTTCTTTCGGGGCGGTTCTATTTCCGTCTTTCCGGATTGCGCAGGTGAGTCCCGATTGCATCGGTTCCGGCGACAATTTCTTTTGGGAGCTTTGAGTGCCCCGGCAAATGCGATTAATTTGCGCGGAATAACAATTAATTTAGCAGGTATACTGCATCAATTTCAGGTAGTTTGACTCTTATGGCCTGAGCGGTGGGCGCGTAAGCGGCAAGCTGCGCTGGGGGAACTTAGGTGAAGGAAATCTGGTTGTGTTGACACTCAATATTAACAAGGCGGTTGCGCTGGCCGCCGCTGCTGCGGCCGCGCTCAGCATCGCTGCCGCGCCTGCCAGCGCGCAAACTCAGCGGACCATCAAGGGCGAACGCTATGTTCCTACCATCTGGGTTGACCCGGACGGCTGTGAACACTGGGTGATGGATGACGGGGCCGAAGGCTTCATGTCCCCGCATGTGACCCCGGACGGCAAGCCGGTCTGCCGCCGCGGCAACATTTGCGGCGTGATGCCGACAGACCAGTTTTTTGCCACTGATAAACATTACATCAATGCAGCAGGCCGCAAGCGCCTGGGGGAATTTTTCCAGCGGGCGAAATCCAATGGCGCCCGTGCCTTTGTAATCGCCGGCCACACCGATAGCCGGGCATCGGATGAATACAATATACGCCTGTCCGAGCGCCGCGCTGGCGCGGTGGCACAAGTGGGCCGCTCGGTGGGTGCGCGGATCAACGACGTGCGCGCCTATGGCGAACGCGACCCGCGGGTGCCCAACACCAGCGCTGCAAATATGTCGCAGAACCGCCGCGTCGAAATCTATTGCCTGCGCTGAGGAGACAAAACCCATGCTGATGCGTAAAACACTTCTGCTCCTCGCCGCCGCGGCCCTGGTCCCGGCCTGTTCCGAAACCCTGGACAAGACCCGTGACCAGCATGCCGGCGATGGCTCCTCCAGCCATCTGTCGAACATGACCGCCGGTATCTGGGTCGACCCGCAGGGCTGCGAACACTGGATCATCGACGACGGTCTCGAAGGCTACGCCGACCTGCGCCGCACACCAGACGGCAAGCCGGTCTGCAACAGCAACCTGCCGCGCAACACTGCCACCGGCCCGTTCAAAGCCGGCTCTACCTTCGGCGACGCGCTGTAAGCGGTCTTCGTGCTGTCTGCTGTTCAGCCGCCCTCTAGGGCGGCTGTTTTGTTTCAGCGGCGTGAATTTCGCGCGCCGGATCTTGCGCAGGTTCCACTTCGCGGGCAGACTGAAGGGGTAACCTTTGACAAAGGAGATCAGCTTGGCCATCAGTGCCCTGAATGACGCGCAAGACCAGTCCGCAACCCATGAAGTGCTTCTGGAATTTCCCGACAACCGATTGCTGATCGACCTGTGCGGCGAATATGACCGCAACCTGGCTGACATCGAACAGAAACTGGGCGTGCAGATTGTCCGCCGCGGCAACCAGTTGTCGGTCATGGGCGAGGCGACGGCGCGCGACCAGGCGGCGGGCGTGCTGACGGCGCTCTATGACCGGCTGGAAACCGGCCGCAGCGTCGAACCCGGCGATATCGACCGCGAGCTGCGCATGGGTTCCGACAGTCAGGAGGCCGAACCGGACGGCCAATTGCAAATGTTCCGCGGCGGCCGGGTGGAAATCAAGACCCGCAAAAAACTGGTGGAACCGCGCACCGAAGCACAGAAGGCCTATGTGCATTCGCTGTTCGAAAACGAACTGGCATTCGGGATCGGCCCGGCAGGCACGGGCAAGACTTATCTCGCTGTTGCGGTGGGCGTTTCCATGTTCATCACCGGCCATGTGGACCGTATCATCCTGTCCCGCCCGGCTGTGGAGGCGGGCGAAAAGCTCGGCTACCTGCCCGGCGACATGAAGGACAAGGTCGATCCTTATATGCAGCCTTTGTATGACGCGCTGAACGACTTCCTGCCGGAAAAACAGGCGGCCAAGCTGATTGAGGAAAAACGAATCGAAATCGCGCCGCTTGCTTTCATGCGCGGGCGCACGCTGTCCAATGCCTTTGTGGTCCTGGATGAGGCGCAGAACGCGACCACCATGCAGATGAAGATGTTCCTGACCCGCCTTGGCGAAGGCTCGCGCATGGTGATCACCGGCGACCGCTCCCAGGTCGATCTTCCGCGCGGGGTGCAATCGGGCCTGGCAGACGCCGAACGCCTGCTGAAAACCATCCCCAAGATCAGCTTCAATTACTTCACTGCCCGCGATGTGGTGCGCCACCCCCTTGTGGCGGCGATCATCGAAGCCTATGACGCGGATGCTAAACCGGCCTGATGCGAAAGCTCTGTCCGGTTTCATCTTTGTAAAAATACTCCGGGGGTGCGGGGGCTGGCCCCCGCATGTGCAACGGCTCCATGACGCTTGACATCACCATAGAAGACAGCCGCTGGCAGAGGGCCGGGCTTGAGGCGCTGGCCACAGAGGCCGTCTCAGCCGTTCTGGCGCATTTTGCATTAGACCCGGAGGGTTGCGAAATCTCGCTTCTGGCCTGTGATGATCCGCGCATTGCGGGTCTCAACGCAGAATTCCGTGAAAAAGCTAAGCCGACAAATGTGCTGAGCTGGCCCGCCGAAGAGCTTGCCTCCGGCAAGGACGGCGGCTCCCCGGCGCAGCCCGAGGCCGATTTCACTGGCGAATACCCGCTGGGTGACATTGCGATTTCTTATGACACTTGCGCCCGTGAAGCGGCGGATGCAGGCAAGCCGCTGGGCGATCATACCCGCCATTTGATCGTTCACGGAATGTTGCATCTTTTCGGTTATGATCACATTCGTGACCGTGATGCCGCATTGATGGAAGGGATTGAGGTGCTGCTACTTGGCAAAATGGGTATCGCGAACCCATATATGAGCGAGGACGCCCCTTAAGCGGGGCATTTGGATAGGATCGATGGGCGACATAGAAGGCAGTTCTAACGCGGCGCAGGGCGCGCTGCAGAACATCAATGGCACGGCAGCGGATGCGCCGGCCTCCGGGAAAACCGGTTTCTGGGCACGGCTCTTCGGGGCTTTCAGCGCAGCGCCGCAGTCTGAAGAAGACAGTGGCAGCGCACAGCCCGCTGCCGGGACGGAACCGCGCGGCATGATGAACCTGCGCCGGCTGCGGGTTGAGGATGTTGCGATCCCGTCTGCAGAAATCGCTGCTGTGCCGGTTTCCATCGCCAAGGACGATCTTGTCGGCATTTTCCGCGAAAGCGGCTTTACCCGGATCCCGGTGTATGAGGGGACGCTGGACACGCCGCTGGGTTTTGTCCACCTCAAGGATTTCTCGCTGACCCACGGCTTCAACGGCGGCACGTCGGATTTCGAACTGTCCCAAATGCTGCGCCCGCTGCTGTTTGTGCCGCCGTCGATGCCGATCGGCGTGCTGCTGACCAAAATGCAGGCCGAGCGCCGCCACATGGCTCTGGTGATCGATGAATACGGCGGTGTTGACGGGCTTGTCACCATCGAGGATCTGATCGAACAGGTGGTCGGTGAAATCGAGGACGAGCATGACGCCGACGAACTGCAGACCTGGTTTGAGGAAAAGCCCGGCTGCTACATTGCGCTGGCCCGCACCTCGCTGCCGGAGTTCGAGGCCGAGACCGGGCATTCGCTGACCAGCCACGATGACGTGGATGAGGAAGAGATCGACACGCTTGGCGGACTGGTCTTCATGCTGTCGGGCCGGGTGCCTGCCCGCGGCGAGGTGATCGAGCACCCCGAAGGCGCTGAATTTGAAGTGATGGATGCCGACCCCCGCCGGATCAAGCGGCTGCGGGTGCGGCTGCCGGACGCCGCCGCATGATAACAATCGGGCTGCGGCAGGCGGTGCGGCAGCTCCGGCCGGCCGGGGCCGGCCTGGCCTTTGGCGGCGGCGCGCTGGCGTCTCTGGCACTTGCCCCCTGGAGCTTTTGGTTCGGTCTGCCTGCTGCCTTGGGGGCCGCAGGCTGGCTGGTTCTGCAGGCCGCCACGGCGCGAACGGCAATGCTGGCCGGCTGGTTGTTCGGGCTGGGGTATTTTGCCTTTGGCCTGTCCTGGATTCTTGAACCCTTTCAGATCGATCCGGAACGCCATGCCTGGATGGCCCCGTTTGCGCTGGTGTTTCTGGCAGGCGGGCTTGCCTTGTTTTGGGGTGCTGCGTTTGGGCTGGCCATCCGGTTCAGCGCCGGCGCCTGGCGGATCCCGATGCTGGTTGCTGCCTGGTCCCTGGCGGAATTTGGCCGCGCTTATCTGCTGACCGGCTTTCCCTGGGCGGCTTTCGGACAATTCTGGATTGATACGCCTGCTGCAAACCTGCTGCCCTGGATCGGGCCGCAAGGGCTGGCGCTGCTGACGCTTGCGGCCTTCCTGCCGCTGGCCTTGCTGCGGCGGACCCCGGCGGCAGCCTTGGTGCCATTGGGACTGGCGGCAGCCGCTGCCTTTGCAGCTCCCGCCCCGCCGCAGGTAAATCCAACTGGCAAGACCGTGCGAATCGTCCAGCCCAACGCACCGCAGGATTTGAAGTGGCACCCGGATCACCGCTGGGAATTTGTACGCCGCGCTGTTGCTTTTTCTGCCGAAACGCCGCGTCCGGATCTGATTGTCTGGCCGGAAACTGCTGTGCCGCAGCTGCTGAATTATGCGGATGACACCCTGCGGGTCATTTCCGAAAACGCCGGCGGGGTGCCGGTGCTTCTGGGCATCCAGCGGGAAGAATCGGGCGCGTTTTACAATTCTGCGGTGCTGCTGGACATGGACGGTCAGCCCGCTTCTACCTATGACAAGGCGCATCTGGTGCCGTTCGGGGAATATGTGCCCTTTGGCGACGTCATGGCCCGGTTCGGGATCTATGGCTTTGCGTCGCGGGCAGGTGCAGGTTATGCCGCCGGGCCCGGGCCCCAAATCATGAATCTTCCTATTGGCCGCGCCTTGCCGCTGATCTGCTACGAGGCTGTTTTTCCACAGGATGTGAATGCCGCAGAGACCCGCCCCGACATGCTGGTGCAGGTCACCAATGACGCCTGGTTCGGCACCCGGTCCGGCCCCTTTCAGCATCTGGTGCAGGCCAGGATGCGGGCCATCGAGCAAGGCCTGCCAATGATCCGGGCTGCAAATACCGGGGTGTCTGCAATGATCGGAGCGGACGGAACCCTGCTGAACAGCCTGCCGCTGGGTGACGCGGGTTACATCGATGCGGCCTTGCCTGCGCCGTTGCCGCCGACCCTCTACAGCCGCACCGGGGATTGGCCGGTGTTCCTGCTGTGCCTGTTCGCTGCTGCCGCGGTTTTCCTGCGCTCCCGCGCCCTTGTGCCGCGGTCATAGCCGCTTAACTCTATTCGAATATGATTGACCCGCGCGGACGAGCCGCGTACTGCGGCTTGATACCTGCCACAACGGCTTCCTGGCGTGGCAAGGATGGAACCAGTGGAGCACTTTTCATGACCCGTATGAACTACACTTTCACTTCGGAATCTGTCTCCGAAGGCCACCCGGACAAGGTCTGCGACCGCATTTCAGATGCGGTTCTGGACGCTTTTCTGGCGGAAGAACCCGAAGCACGCGTGGCAGCTGAGACTTTCGCCACCACCAACCGTGTTGTCATCGGGGGCGAAGTCGGCCTGTCCGATCAGGACAAGCTGCACGACTACATGGGCAAGATCGATGAGATCACCCGTGCCTGCATCAAGGACATCGGCTACGAGCAGGACAAGTTCCACCACGAAACCGTGGAAGTGACCAACCTGCTGCACGAGCAGTCCGCCCATATCGCGCAAGGCGTGGATGCGTCCGGCGACAAGGACGAAGGCGCCGGCGACCAAGGCATCATGTTTGGTTTTGCCACCAATGAAACCGATGCGCTGATGCCTGCGCCAATCCAGTACTCCCACGCGATCTTGCGCCGTTTGGCGGAAGTGCGCAAAAACGGCACTGAGCCTGCGCTGGGCCCGGATGCGAAATCGCAGCTGTCGGTGGTCTATGAGGGCGGCAAGCCGGTGGGCGTCAGCTCGCTGGTGCTGTCGACCCAGCACCTGGACGAAAGCCTGACCTCGGCCGACATCCGCGCCCTGGTCGAACCCTACATCCGTGAAACCCTGCCCGAAGGCTGGCTGACTGATGCCACCGAATGGCACGTGAATCCGACCGGCAAGTTTGTGATCGGCGGTCCGGATGGCGATGCAGGTCTTACCGGCCGTAAAATCATCGTGGACACCTATGGCGGTGCGGCCCCGCATGGCGGCGGTGCGTTTTCCGGCAAGGACCCGACCAAGGTGGACCGCTCGGCAGCCTATGCCGCGCGCTATCTGGCCAAAAACGTGGTGGCCGCCGGCATGGCGGATAAATGCACCATTCAGCTGTCTTATGCCATCGGCGTGTCCAAGCCGCTGTCGATCTATGCGGACACGCACGGCACCGGTGAAGTGGACGCTGCAGCGATTGAAAAGGCGATTGATCAGGTGATGGACCTGACCCCGCGCGGCATCCGTTCGCATCTGGGCCTGAACAAGCCGATTTATCAGCGCACCGCAGCCTATGGCCATTTTGGCCGCGACCCGGAAGCCGATGGCGGTTTCAGCTGGGAGCGCACCGATCTGGCCGAGGCGCTGAGGAAAGCGGTCTGAAGCCGGATTGTTCGAGACAGGAGAGCGGGCCGAAGGGTCCGCTCTTTTTTGTTCAAGCCTCTGCTCCCGCCGGCTTCTGCGCGTTCAGGGAATGCGCCTCTGCCGTTGGGTCGGGCGCCGTGCTGCAGCGCGGCGGACCGGTCAACAATGCTGACCGGATGTTTCGCACGCGAAACATTGCGGCAGACTATCTGACCTTTTGAGGCTGGAGTGCGCCGCCGGGCTGCGCCATAGTGCTGGGAAGGGTGTTTCAGCTGCCGGGACCGCGATGCTGCGAGTGATGACTGTACTTTCCTGTCTGGCATTTGCGTCCGCTGTGACCGCCAAAGAGGTGCTGCCGCAAAAGTTCAGCCTGCAAGGCAAAACGCTGATCTATGACACCGAAACAGAGGTGGATGGGGAACCGTCAGAAATCACCGATGACGATGCCTTAGCGCTGCGGGATATCCTGAGTAAAAGCCCGGAAATTTCGGAGCTGCAGCTCAACAGCATTGGCGGCAGCGTCTATGCCGGGGAAGAAATCGCTGGATTGGTACTGGAATACGGGCTCGACACTTTGGTTGATGGAACCTGTATCAGCGCCTGTGTCGATGTCTTTCTGGCCGGCGCCCGGCGGCGGATGACAATCGGGTCCAGCATCGGCTTCCATCAACGCAACTGGCCTGCCGATGCAGTGCATAAATACTACCGCAGCGAACGCAAACGCCGCCGCTGGGCAACACCGTATGATTTGGGGTCCTGGATATACGAGGACACGCAGCGCGAAGTTTATGACCATCTCAGCTATATGGTGGCGCGCGGCGTCGATCCCGGCTTTGCGATTGAGACGCTGCGCACGGACCCGGATGGCGAATGGTATCCCAGCCGCTTGCGGCTGATTGCAGCGGGTGTTCTGCGGGAGGTCCGGCAGGGGCAAACCCGCTAGCCGGCTTGACACAGGCTTGACCAGAAGGCCCGCTTGCGTCAGATGAGCGTCCAGCCTTTTAAAAGATGCCCTGAACAGGAGCCCAGACGCATGTCCGGCGACCAAAAGCCCCGCGACGACCAGACCAAGACTGCCCGGACCGCTGTTGCCAATGCGGCCGATAAACACGCCAGCGGCGCGCCCTGGCGCAACTTCTATGGCCGCTTCAAGGGCAAGACCTTGAAGGACAGCCAAAAGCGGTATCTGGACGAAGATCTGGCCAGCCTCAGCCCTGGCGCCGTGGATTGGGATGTGAACCCGGACCGCACCCCGCTGGACCTGAACGCGCTGTTCGGCGGCAAGGATGCCTGGCTTGAGATCGGGTTTGGCGGTGGCGAGCATCTGGTGCATCAGGCCGCCAGCAACCCGGACGTTGGCATCATCGGCGCCGAGCCTTTTATCAACGGCGTCGCCATGCTGCTGGGCAAGATCCGCAAAGCGGGTGCAGAGAATATCGCGGTGCATCCCGGTGACGCGCGCGATCTGATGGATGTGCTGCCCGAGGCCTCCATTTCGCGTGCCTTCCTGCTGTATCCGGACCCCTGGCCCAAGGCCCGCCACCACCGCCGCCGATTTGTGACGCAAGAGCATTTGGAGCCGCTGGCCCGTTGCCTGAAGCCCGGTGCGATTTTCCGGGTGGCAACCGATATTCCAGACTATGTGCGCCAGACCCTGGAGGAGGTGCCCAAAGCCGGTTTCGAATGGCTGGCCGAAGGCCCCGAAGACTGGCGCCAGTCCTGGGACGACTGGATTTCCACCCGCTATGAACAGAAGGCCCTGCGCGAAGGCCGCACACCGCATTACCTGACCTTCCGCCGCCTCGGCTAGGGCTGCGGACCGCTGCCGGGCAAAGGCTCTGGACCGTCCAGCGCCAATCCGTTACCGATAGCGCCAACGTAAGTAAGCACCGACAGACGAAGGAAGCCCCATGTCCGGACACGGCACGCCCATCCCGATGACCTCCCACCGTGCCGACCCGCTGAAAGGCGTGGCAGATGTGCCCGGCGACAAGTCGATCTCGCACCGCTCGCTGATCCTGGGCGCGCTGTCGGTGGGGGAGACCAGGATCTCCGGCCTGCTGGAAGGCGAGGATGTGCTGGACACCGCCAAGGCGATGCAGGCCTTTGGTGCTGAGGTGGTGAATCACGGCGGCGGCAGCTGGTCGGTGTTCGGCGTCGGCGTCGGCGGCTTTGCCGAACCGGGAAACGTGATCGACTGCGGCAACTCCGGCACCGGGGTGCGGCTGATCATGGGGGTGATGGCGACCTCTCCGATCACCGCGACTTTCACCGGCGATGCCTCACTGAACAAACGTCCGATGGCGCGGGTCACTGACCCGCTGGCGTTGTTCGGGACGCAATCTGTTGGCCGCAGCGGCGGGCGTCTGCCGATGACAATTGTGGGTGCCGCCGACCCGGTGCCAGTCCGTTACGAGGTTCCGGTGCCGTCGGCGCAGGTGAAATCAGCAGTGCTGTTTGCCGGCCTCAATGCGCCGGGCAAGACCGTTGTGATCGAGAAAGAAGCCACCCGCGACCATACCGAGCGGATGCTGGCCGGCTTTGGCGCCGAAATCACCACCGAGGAAACCGAAGAAGGCCGCGTTATTACCCTGACCGGCCGTCCGGAGCTGAAGCCGCAGGTCATCGCGGTGCCGCGCGATCCGTCCTCGGCAGCTTTTCCGGTTTGTGCGGCGCTGATCACGCCCGGTTCCGACGTGCTGGTGCCGAACATCGGCCTGAACCCTACCCGCGCGGGTCTTTACTATACCCTGCAGGACATGGGCGCAGATCTGACGTTTGAGAACATGCGCGAAGAGGGCGGCGAGCCGGTTGCCGATCTGCGGGCCAAGTATTCACCGAATATGAAGGGCATCGAAGTGCCGCCGGAACGCGCGGCCTCGATGATCGACGAATACCCGGTGCTTTCGGTGGTGGCCGCCTTTGCGGAAGGCAAGACCATGATGGCCGGTGTCAAGGAGCTCCGCGTCAAGGAAAGCGACCGCATTGACGCGATGGCCAAGGGCCTGCGGGTCAATGGCGTGACGGTCGAGGAAGGCGAAGACTGGTGGGAAGTCACCGGCCTGGGCATCAATGGCGTGCCCGGCGGCGGTACCTGCGAAAGCGTCCTGGATCACCGCATTGCCATGTCTTTCATGGTGATGGGCATGGGGGCGCAGAATGCGGTTTCGGTCGATGACGGCGGCCCGATTGCCACTTCCTTCCCGATTTTCGAGACCCTGATGGGAGATCTCGGCGCCAAGCTGGAGCGCACATGAGCGAAAGTTACACGATAGCTGTCGACGGTCCGGCGGCGGCTGGCAAGGGCACGCTGTCCAAGGCGCTGGCGGCCCATTACGGCTTCAGCCATTTGGATACCGGCCTCTTGTACCGTGCGGTTGGGGCCAAGATGCTGGATGGTGTGACCCCGGTTGAAGCTGCGGAAAACCTGACACCGGAAGATCTGGCACGGGAAGATTTACGCGGGCCGGAGGTTGCGCAGGCCGCCTCCAAGGTGGCGGTGATTGCCGAGGTGCGGGCGGCGCTGGTCGATTTTCAGCGCGCCTTTGCCCGCCGGGCCGGGGGCGCGGTGCTGGACGGGCGCGACATCGGTACCGTGATCTGCCCTTATGCGCAGGTGAAGTTCTTTGTCACCGCCAGCGCCGAAGTCCGCGCCCGCCGCCGGTTTCTGGAACTCGCCGCGGCCGGCAAGGTGATCACGCTGGACGAGGTGCTGGGCGACGTGAAGGCCCGGGACGAGCGCGACATGAATCGCGCAGAGGCGCCCCTGCGCCCGGCGGCTGATGCCATTTTGGTCGACACCAGCGATCTGAGCATCAAGGAAGCCCTGGCCAAGGCGATCACGGTGATCGAAGCCCGCCGCGCGGCCGGCGAAACACTGGCATAAACATCAATCAACCAAATACACCCGCAGCTGACGCATCAGCCGCGGGTACAAGGGCAAGCGGGACGGAGCGGAACCGCCTGGCCTTTCGGGACACGGGATTGCGCGCGATCAGAGCTCGCCGACAGCGGTGTGCTTGATCTGGCCCCACTGGGTGTCGGCGGTCTTGGCAGTGCCGGGCACGTCCTCGAGGAAGGCCGCGCGGGTGGCGGCGTTCAGGAACAGGAACAGCTTGCCGTCGTGCACCAGATACTGGTCCGGGTCGCCGTCGAACTTCTTGCCGACCGACACGCCATAGGAGCAGAAGCCGCCGTGCTGCGGCAGGTACTTAGCCGGATCGGCCTCGAACGCGGTCTTGTTCTCCTCAGAAGTGAAGTAATAAGAGGCGCCGTCCACGGTTGCGGAGTAGTTTGCCACGCCTTCCACCGGGTTGCGGCTGTCCAGCAGCGACACAAGGTCAACACCATGCGCGGCCAGCGGCGCCCCGCCGGCAGAGATACCGTTTGAGACGTTGAGTTCATCGGCGGCAAAGGCCGGGGCGGCCAGTGCGGCAGTCAGCGAAATCAGGGCAGTTGTCAGAAGAATTCTCATGGTGGTCCTCATCAGGTTCAGTTGCGGGTTTTTCTGTTCAGTTCAGGCTGTGCAGCCCGATGAGTTGAACTTATGTCCGAAATCTTGGACGTTTAATTCCCGTTCGTCCGCCTGATATTGCAGATCGTCCCGATCTTCGTTTGGGCTTAGTCACGGCGCCTCACTCATCTGTGCATGGAGCCTCGCGCCGCGGCGCAGTAGCCTGTGGGCAGGTGTCAATGAGGAGGTGCCGTTATGGCCTGGCTGCGGACGATAATGACAGCGTGTGTTCTTGCGGTGCCTGCCTTGGCGCAGGACGCGCCGAAGGCCCCTGTATCCCCTGAATCCCCGGAACCGCCGATGACCTATGAACGGCTGGGGCGGATCCTCTTTGCATTGGACGAAAACGCGCAGCCCGCGGGCACCGGGTTTCAGCTGTCCATTTCAGGCGTGCCGGTGCTGATCGTGACGGACCAGGCAGCGGACCGGATGCGGGCGATGGTGCCGCTGCGCCCGGCCGAGGGGCTGACAGCGGAAGACATGATGCGGATGATGCAGGCCAATTTCGACACAGCCTTGGATGCACGCTATGCCGTGGCCAAGGGGCGGCTTTGGGCGGTGTTCATCCATCCGTTGTCGCCATTGGAGAAAGACCAGTTGATTTCCTCGCTTGGTCAGACCGTCAATATCGCCCGCACCTATGGCACGCTTTACACCGGCGGAGCGTTGCAGTTCGGCGGCGGCGACAGCCCGGGCATCCAGCGGCAGCTGATCGAGGAACTGCTGGAAAAGGGCGAGGAAATCTAGGTCCTTGATCCCGGACCGCAGCTCGCGCGGCCTGCATTGACAGATACGAATTTCAGCCTGTAGCCCGGCCGCAGCAATAAATTTCGTCACAGCGCTGCCGGATAAATACGCGCCAAGTCCCGTTTTGCAGAATATGGTCGCTGCAAACAGCTTGGGGACCGCATATGAACAGCTTTCAGGACCGTCTGACCGCGCTGCGCCAGGATTTCCACCGGCATCCTGAGCTTGGCTTTCAGGAAGACCGGACCAGGGCCAAGGTGGCAGACCATCTGCGCGGCCTCGGGCTGGAGGTGCATGAAGGCGCGGGCGTTGTCGGCCTGCTGCGGGCGGGCACCGGCAACCGGGCTATCGGGCTGCGGGCCGACATGGACGCGTTGCCTATCACTGAAATCTCCACCCACGATTATGTTTCTGAAACACCCGGCAAGATGCATGCCTGCGGTCATGACGGCCATATGGCCATGCTGCTGGGGGCCGCCGAACGGCTGGTGCAGGAGCAGGGGTTTGACGGCACTGTAGTGTTCATCTTCCAGCCCAACGAGGAGCACGGGCTGGGTGCCCAGGCGATGATTGCCGAAGGGCTGCTGGAGCGGTTCCCGATCGAAGAAGTCTATGCCATCCACAACCTGCCAGGCGCGCCTGCAGGGCAGGTCTCGACCCGCGCGGGACAGATTTGCGGCAGCGAAAGCCTGTTTGAAATCTCGATAAAAGGGCAGGGCGGCCACGCCTCGATGCCGCAGGCGGGGGTCGACGCGATCACTGTCGGGGCGGAAATGGTGCTGGCGCTGCAAACCATTGTCTCCCGCAAGCTGGCGCCGGGGGCTGGCGCGGTGGTGTCGGTTACCGAATTCCTGACCGACGGCCAGCGCAATGTGCTGCCGGGGCATGCGGTGCTGAAGGGCGATGTCCGCGCCCGGGTGCCTGCGGACCGCGAAGCAATCGAAGCCTTCATGCGCCAGATAACTGCTGGCGTTGCTGCTACCCATGCGGTGGAGGTCGAGATGAGCTTCAACACCGAATTTGTCGAAACCATCAATGCGGAAGGCCCAGCCGAGGCCGCCTGCCGCGCAGGCGAAGCCGCGGGTTGCGAAGTGATCCGCAACCGCCCGCCGATGAGCTTTTCTGAGGATTTCGCCCATTTCGCCGCCGCTGTGCCGGGGTGCTTTCTGCTGCTGGGCAATGGCGAGGACGGGCCGAACGGCCAGCCGCTGCATTCGGCGGATTATGATTTCAACGACGCTCTGCTGCCCATCGGTGCAGAGTTCTGGGTGCAGCTGGTGCGTGACCGGTTGCCGGCGGGAAAGGACTGACCATGTTTGAAAAATTCACTGTTGCCATGCGCCACACGGCAGGCAGCCCGAAATCCGGCGATGCCGCTTATACCGTTCTGTCCGAGCAGGACTTTGGCAATGCCTGCGCAGAAATCACTGCGTGGGACGGCTATGAAGAGACTCCGCTGGTCTCGCTGGCGGGGCTGGCGGACAAAATCGGCGTTGACAGGATCGACTATAAACACGAAGGGCCGCGGTTCGGCTTGGGCAGCTTCAAGGCGCTGGGCGGGTCTTATGCGGCGCTGCGGGTGCTGCAGCGCGAGCTGAGCCGCCAATTGGGCCAGGACGTCAGCCTGGAAGATATCCGCAAAGGGGCACATAAACAGGCCTGCGCCGGGATCACACTGGTCTCGGCCACCGACGGCAATCATGGCCGCTCGTTGGCCTGGGGCTGTCAGCGTTTTGGCGCGCCGTGCCGGATCTACATCCATGCTGAGGTCAGCGAAGGCCGCGCCGTCGCCATGCGCGAGTTGGGCGCCGAGGTGATCCGCACCGCGGGTGATTATGACGACTCGGTGCTGCTGGCCAAGAAAGAAGCCAAGGAAAACGGCTGGTTTGTGGTCTCGGATACCTCCTGGGAAGGCTACACCGAGCCGCCACGCGATGTGATGGCCGGCTATTGCGTGATGACCCGCGAGGTTTGCGAGACGCTGGCGCGGGCTCCGACCCATGTCTTTCTGCAGGGCGGCGTCGGCGGGCTGGCGGCTTCGGTCGCGGCGGCGCTGCGGCAGTATTACGGCGCCGAGGCACCGCGGGTTGTCATCGTCGAGCCGGAGCTGGCCGCCTGCCTGTTTGACAGCGCACGCAACGGCAAGGCGACCAGTTTCGCAATCCAGGAAGAGACCATCATGGCCGGGCTGTCCTGTGGCGAGCCGTCGGAAATGGCCTGGGAAATCCTGGCTGAGGAAGCCTCGGACTTCCTGACCATTCCGGACAGCATTGTGGCTCCTGCCGTGCGGCTGCTGGCCAATGCGGAAACCGGCGATCCGGCGGTTGAAGCGGGCGAAAGCGCAGTGGCTGGTCTTGCGGCCCTGATTGCCGCCTGCCAGGCGCCGGACCTTGCCGAACAGCTGGGGCTGGGATCAAAGGCCCGCGTGCTGCTGATCGGTTCCGAAGGTGTCACCGACCCGGCGATCTATGCCGCGATCATGGCAGGACAGGACAATGTCTAAGGCGCCGGTGCGCGGCTTTCCGGACGCGGAGTTCGCAGCCCGGACCGCAAAGGCCCAGACACTGATGGCGCAACAGGGGCTGAACGGGCTGCTGCTGCTGACCGAGCCGGAGGTGCGCTATTTCAGTGGTTTTCACACGCTGTTCTGGCAAAGCCCGACCCGGCCCTGGTTCCTGTTTGTGCCGCCGGCGGGTAAGCCGATTGCCATCATCCCGGAGATCGGCGCCGACCTGATGCGCCGCACCTGGATCGAGGATATCCGCACCTGGAGCGCGCCTGCTCCCGAGGATGACGGCGTCAGTCTGCTGACCGAGCTGCTGTCGCCGATTGCCGGGCGCGGCGGCAGCATTGGCATCATGAAGGGGCATGAAACCGCGCTGCGGATGCCGCTGGGTGATTATGAACGCCTGATGAATGGCCTGCCGGGGTTGAAGGTCGCAGACGCGACGCCGCTGGTGCGCAGCCTGCGGATGGTGAAATCCGCGGCAGAGATCGAAAAACTGGCGCATATCTGTGCAATCGGCTCGCGCAGCTTTGCGCAGGTGCCGCAGATCGCCCATGCGGGCCAGCCGTTCGAGGATCTGTTCCGCGCCTTCCGCCGCGAAGCGCTGGCGCAGGGCGCGGACGATGTGCCCTATCTGGTCGGCGGTGCTGATCAGGGCGGCTATAGCGACGTGATTTCTCCGCCGACCGGGCGGCCGTTGCAGGCCGGCGACATCGTGATGCTGGATACCGGCTCTACCTGGGATGGGTACTTCTGCGATTTTGACCGCAACTTTGCCGTTGGCCGGGCCGATGATCTGTCGCGCCGCGCCTATGACGTGCTGTGGCGGGCGACCGAGGCCGGGATTGCAGCCGCCAAGCCCGGTGCCACCTGCCGCAACCTGTTCCAGGCGATGCAGGCGGTGATTGCCGAGATGGACGATCAAGGCGGCGACGTGGGGCGGCTGGGCCATGGGCTGGGAATGCAGCTGACCGAATGGCCCTCGCACGCGGCCTTTGACGGCACGGTAATCGAGGAAAACATGGTGCTGACGCTGGAGCCCTCGCTGGGGTACGGTGATGGCCGTATCATGGTGCATGAGGAAAACATCGTGATCCGGGCGGATGGCGCTGAGCTGCTGACAACCCGCGCCGCACCTGAACTGCCGGTGATCTGAAAGGAGCTGCGGCGATGAAACTACCCTATGATACGGACGCCGGTATCGGAACCCGCGCGACCTTGGGTGTGATCGTGCTGGAAACCGACGAGACGCTGGAGCCGGAGTTCTCCCGGATGATGGCGCATGAAGGCGTGGCGCTTTATCACAGCCGAATCCCGATGGCGCCGGAAATCCGTCCCGAGACGCTTGCGCAGATGCAGGCCGATCTGCCGGCCTCAGCCCGGCTGTTCCCGTCCTCGCTGGATTTCGACGTCGTCGGTTATGGCTGCACCTCGGCATCAACGGTGATCGGCTCGGCCAAGGTTGCGGAAGCGGTGCAAACAGTCTTGCCCAAGGCTAAGGTGACCGACCCGCTGGCGGCAATCATCGCCGCGGGCAAGGCGCTGGGCGCATCCCGGCTGGGCTTTGTCACGCCCTACCTGCCGGAAGTCTCCGCTCAGATGCGGCAGAAGCTGGAACAGGCGGGGTTCGCAATCGCAGGCTTCGGCTCGTTTGAGGAAATGGACGACCGGGTGGTGGCGCGGATCACCGAAGCGGCGATTTCAGAGGCGGCTCAGCAGGTTGCCAGGGCAGGGGACTGCGATGCCATCGTGATTTCCTGCACCAATCTGCGCTGCCTGCAGATCATTCCGGAGATTGAGGCGCAGGCCGGGGTGCCGGTGATCTCCAGCAATCAGGCACTGGCCTGGCATATGCTGCACCTCGCTGGCGTTACGGATTCTCAGCCGCAATTCGGCAGGTTGTTCACACGGAGTCTGGCGGCCCGATAGGTAAAATTGTCCGGGATTTGTCAGCTGACAATATTCGGTCCGTGCCGTTTTACAGCGCAGCGCAAACTGCGCTTGTAATCCCTGTGCAGATCGCCACAGATTGCCATTCGAAATCTGTCTTGTGCCTGCAAGGATGCCCGGATGCCCGCCACCCGTTCCCAGACCTGTCCCGTAAACCGGAACGTGCTGTTCATCATCATTGATCAGCTGCGAGCAGACTGCGTGTTCGGGGCGCTGGCTAAACATGCGGAGCTGCCGAACATCCGCGCCTTCATGCAGGATGCGGTGTCGTTCAAACGGCATTTTTCGGTCACCAATCCCTGCGGGCCGTCGCGGGCGTCGATCCTGACCGGGCAATACGCGATGAACCACCGCTCGGTCCGCAATGGCACGCCTTTGCGCCACGATACGCCGAACATTGCCACCGAAATGCGCAAAGCGGGCTATCTGCCGATGCTGTTCGGTTACACCGATACATCGCAGGATCCGCGCGCCTTTGATGCCAATGATCCGGCGCTGCGGACCTATGAGTTCCCGATGAACGGGTTCCATGAGATGACCGAGATGCGGATGGAGATGTCCTACCCGTGGCAATCGCATCTGATGAATCAGGGCTATGCGTTCGAAAACTACTGGGATGTCTACAAACCGGTGTCGCCAGGTGGCGGCGCGCCCAAGCTGAATGACCCTGCGCTTTACTCGGCGGAAGACAGCGATACGGCGTTCCTCACCAACTCGTTTCTGGGAAAGATGACGGCCTACCGCAAGGAAAGCTGGTTCGCGCATCTGACCTATATCCGCCCGCATCCGCCGCTGGTGGCGCCGGCCCCCTACAACACCATGTACGACCCGGCGTCGCTGCCGCTGCCGGAACGGCTGGCGACACCGGATGCGGAATGCGAACAGCATCCGTTCTTTGATCCGGTACTGCGCAAGAGCACGATTGCGGGGTTCGTCGAAGGTTTTCCGGATCTTGAGCCGACGGATGACAACATCCGCACCCTGCGCGCGGTCTATCTGGGACTCGCGAGCGAAGTGGACCATCATGTCGGGCGGGTGATCCAATTCCTGAAAGACACGGGCCAGTATGACGACACCATGGTGGTGATCACTGCTGACCATGGCGAGATGCTGGGCGACCGGCATTCCTGGGGAAAGATGACAGTCTATGACGCGGCCTATCATACACCGCTGATCATCCGGATGCCAGGCAATGAAGGCAACGCAGGCGCCTGTCTCAGCCACATGACCGAATCCATTGATGTGACGCCGACCATTCTGGAGTGGGCCGGGCAGGAGATCCCGAATTCGATGGACGGGCGGTCGCTGCTACCGCTGTTGCAGGGAGAGACTCCGCAGGATTGGCGGCAATATTCCTTCTCGGAACTGGATTTTTCAGAGCCGCTGAAGCCGACGCTATGGCAGCAGGCGCTGGGAACCTCGTCCAGCGACAGCTGTCTGGGGATCTTGCGGGATGCGAGGTTCACGCTGGTTGAGTTCGCCGCTGATCTGCCACCGATGCTGTTTGACAGCGAAGGGCAGGGGGAGCTGGAGAATGTGGCCGGGCAGCCGGACTACGCGAGCGATTTGAACCGGCTGACACGGATGATGCTGCGGCACAGGATGAAAAACATGGATCACACGCTGTCGCTGACGTCGATCACCCCGGATGGCGCGCGTGGTGCGGCCCGGTTTCAGCAGCCGAAATCCTGACCGCAGCCTTCTGCAGGTTGCAACGCATGAATTAAACACCCGGCCCCCTTGCCGGAGACCGGGCGTCCGTTTTCACGCGAGCCTTAGATGAACCAGTCGTCGGTCAGCTCATCACTTGACTTGACCCTTTTCAGATAGGCGATCTGAAACGCGTCCTCGCCGCCCTCACCGTCCGCGTCATACTCCAGCCAAACCGCACGGCTGTCGCTAAGGCTCAGGTTGCCGCTGGACAGGGCATCCTCAAGATTGGTGCCCAGATCCAGAAGCAGCCCGTCAATGTCGAGCATGTCCCCGTCGCTCAGCTTGAAATCGGCGATTGTATCCCCTGCGTCCTCGGCCGAAGCAAAGACAAATACATCGGCATCCTTGCCGCCTTTGAGTTGGTCCCCCCCGGCGCCGCCTTCCAGCCGGTCCATACCGGACCCGCCATCAAGCGTGTCAATTCCGGCACCGCCCGAAAGGTCATCGTTTTCCGATCCGCCCTTGATCTTATCAGTGCCGCTGCCGCCGCTGAGGCTGTCATCCCCTTTGCCGCCATCCAGCTTGTCATTTCCTGCGCCGGCCGACAGCGTGTCATCGCCATTGCCGCCTTTCAACTGGTCACTGCCGCTGCCGCTGCTGAGCATGTCATCGCCATCGCCGCCATCAGCCTTGTTATTGCCGTTACCAGCCGAAAGCGTGTCATCCCCCATTCCGCCTTTCAGTTTATCAGTGCCTGCGCCGCTGGTGATCTGGTCGTTCCCGTCACCGCCATCCAGATTATTGTCTCCATCACCGGCGTATATCGTGTCGTCGCCATCGCCGCCCTTTATTTTGTCCTTTTCGCTGCCGCCGGACAAACTGTCATCGCCGGCACCGCCGTCCAGCTTGTTATCGCCATCGCCGGCATACAGGGTGTCATCCCCTTCACCGCCTGTCAGCTTGTCCTTGCCGCTGCCAGAGGTGAGGACGTCATCACCCGCACCGCCGTCCAGCTTGTTGTCGCCATCGCCGGCAGACATCGTGTCGTCGCCTTCGCCGCCTGACATTTTGTCTTTGCCGCTGCCGCCGGACATACTGTCATCGCCTTCGCCGCCATCCAGCTTGTTGTCACCATCGCCGGCAGACATCGTATCGTTGCCATCGCCGCCTGACAGCTGGTCTTTGTCAATACCGCCGGTAAGGGCGTCGTCGCCTTCGCCGCCTGCAATCCGGTTCTTGCCATCGCCGCCGTCCAAATTGTCATTGCCCAGGCCGCCGTAAATCCGGTCTGCACCGGAACCGGCCGTCACGGTGTCATCGCCCTCTTCGCCGGTCAGGAAGTTTCTTCCACCGCCGCCATGGAGTGCGTCGTCCCCGTCGCCACCGTAGATTTTGTCGTTTCCGTCCTCGGCAGTCAGGCTGTCATCGCCCAGGCCGCCATAGATCTTGTTGTTACCGGTGCCGCCGTTCAGCGTGTCATTGCCGCCGCGCCCTTCCAGAAGATCGTTGCCGGCACGGCCTTCGATCAGATTGGCAAGGTCGTTGCCATAGGCCTTGTCGTTGCCGCTGCCCAGAATGGCGTTTTCGATCTCGGTGCCTTCACTGATTGTCAGGGTCTTGGAACCGATTCTTCCGAAAGCTCCGCTGGCCAGGTCGATCGTGGACGCCCGCGTGACCGCGCTTAGATCCAGGGTGTCGATGCCGCCATTTGTGTCCGTGACGGTGCCGAGCTGAACGGTCCATTGCGTCACGAAAGTGTCGTCGAATACATAATCGTTATCAATGGTTCCCGGGGTCGGATCCGGTTCGGGTGTCGGATCCGGATCAGGTGTCGGATCCGGGTCGGGTGTCGGGTCAGGATCGGGCGTTGGATCAGGATCCGGTGTGGGTTCCGGATCGGGTGTGGGGTCCGGTGCCGGCCCCGGGGTGCCGGAGATGTTGATGATTTCTGCCAGGCTGGCGTCCTCATTCACGCCGACAAGAAAGACCAAAAGGGCATTGTTGCCGCCGTGCGAAATTTTCAGCCAGGATCCGCCGCTGCCGGCCTGCAGCGTTGCAACGCCGTCGCCTGCCGGGTCATCCCCTTCATAGCCAATCGCTTGCAGCAGCTGCGCGATGTTGATCCTGTCGCCTGATGCCAGGTCAAAATCAGCAATGGAATCACCGCTTTCGCTGAGGCTTGTGTATACGAAACGGTCGGCGCCATTGCCGCCGGTCAGCAAATCAGCACCATCGCCGCCGATCAGGGTATCGTTTCCGTCACCGCCTTCGATCTGGTCATTGCCGGCACCGCTTTCCAGCTGGTTATCCGCTGCGTTTCCTGTGATATGGTCAACACCCGAACCGGTAATGGCGTTTTCGATCACGGTGCTGCGGGCAATGGCGAAATTTCCATTCTTTCCGTTCAGGCTGGAAAATGTTTCCTCATTCAGGTTCAGAACCTGATTGTAGCTGCGTGAACCGAGGTCAATCAGGTCAATGCCGCCGTTATCGACAATCGCAACGCCGAAGCCGCCGTTCAGGTCCATACCAAAGCGGCCGGTGGTTTGCCCGTCGCCATACGTGGTGTTGCCGGTTTCGATGTTCACCGGCGTGCCATAGAGATGGTGAACAGCCGCGATGTCAGCAAGCTGTGCAGTCGCCAGATAGGCAAAGGAGGCATCCACCGCGGTGTTCTCAGACTGGCTGAAATAGGACATGATCGACATTTGCCAGCTGTCATTGGCAAAATGCGCGTCCGAGCCGTAGCTGGCGCTGCCGTTGTAGCTGCCGGTATGGCCCAGGCCCAAGGCGTGGCCGATCTCATGGATGTAGGTCTGCAGGTAATAATTGCCGTATTGGGCCCAGGCATCATCAACATTGATGCTGGAGCTTAGAATTGTGCCGTTGCTGACCGAGGAGCTGGCATAGGCGCCTGACCGGTTGTCGTCGAAAGTGATCTTGGCGCTGCCGGTGGTTTCGACGAACTCAATCCCGCTCAGCGCGGTCCAGCTTTCCAGCGCCTTGCGAGCGGTTTCTTTGCCGGTGCCGTTAAGCCCGCTGAGGTTGACGGTGAGCTGGCCGCCGGTTTCGACATCAAAGGAGCGCTCCGTGCGGCCCGTCGACTGCCAATATCCCTTGTAAAGATACTCTGCCACCTGATCGACGGTGTAGGTGGGCTTGCTGCCGGCAGACTGGCCGCCTGAGCCGGAGCCGCTGCCGTCGGTGCTTTCGGGAATTCTGTGATTGGCTTGACCGCAATATTCACACATGACCGTGTTCCATCCTAGATCGTTAAATTACAAAGGGAATTCAGTGTGCTGGACCAATTGGGCGGCATAATCCGCAAGGTCGTCTGCGGTCAGCTGCCCATCCATGACCGACTGTTCGATGACCGGGCCTTGGCCGCTGCGGCCGTCGCTATGCTGCCAGGCCAAACTGCCGGAGATCCAGTCAACCGACTGAGTTTGTTCGACGAAACGCAAGGTCAGGTCTGGACTGGCCTGCTGCTCGTCTGCAGCGGTAACCGCGGCGCCAGGAAATTTCTGGAGCAAGCCGTTGGCCAGCGCTTCGCAAAGCGGTTGCCGCAGGGTTCTGCTGCATTGCAGTTGAACAATCTGCGCCGGGCTGCCGGGCTCAGCTGTGCCAGTGATCAGCAGCCGGATAGCATCGGAACAGCTGGAGAGATGTCCAGGTGAAATCATGGGAAATGTGCTCGCTCAGTAGGTCGAAGGATCAGGTTCAGTCCCGCGCCGTTCTGGCTGCAGCTTCAGGTTTAGGCGGTGATTGGGGCGAAATGCCGGTTGCGATCCGGGCAACATTAAGACGCCGTTAACTGCTGTTAACCATTTGGCAGGGAGCGGTTACAGGGCAGCCTGTTCTGCGGGGCGAGCTGCTTTTGCAAATCATTCTCATTTTCGTTGACAGTTGCGAATGATTTGCAATAACGATGCATCAAAGACATCGTTCAAAACGGAGAATCGGATGTTCCCGAACCTGCTCAAGACAGTTTCCGCCGCCGCTGTTGCGGCTGTTGCGGCCAGTGCCGCCATGGCTGAAGACAAGATGAAGGTTGTCACCACTTTCACCGTGCTGGCAGACATGGCAGCAAATGTGGCGGGGGATGCCGCCGAAGTTGTTTCGGTCACCAAGCCGGGGGCAGAGATTCACGGCTATGAGCCGACCCCGCGTGATATCGTGCGGGCGTCTGATGCGGATTTGATCCTGTGGAACGGGATGAACCTGGAGCTGTGGTTCGAACAGTTCCTGTCCAATATGGAGGACGTGCCTTCGGTGACACTGACCGACGGGATCGACCCGATCCCGATCGCTGCCGGATCTTATGAGGGAAAGCCCAATCCGCACGCCTGGATGGGTCTGGATAACGCGCTGATTTATATCGACAACATCGTCGAAGCCTTTGCCGAACACGATCCGGAAAACGCTGCCGTTTATGTCAAGAACGCGGGCGAATACAAAGACCGGCTGCGCGCCACGATCGATCCGTTGCGCCAGGCGATCGCAGCAATCCCCGAAGATCAGCGCTGGCTGGTGACCTGCGAAGGCGCCTTCAGCTACCTGGCCCGCGATTTCGGCATGAAGGAGCTGTACCTGTGGCCGATGAACGCCGACCAGGTCGGCACCCCGCAGCAGGTGCGCGGTGTGATCGACGGGGTGCGGGCCAACGATATCCCGGTGGTGTTCTGCGAAAGCACCGTGAACACCGCCCCGGCTGAGCAGGTGGCCCGTGAAACCGGCGTCGCCTATGGCGGTGAGCTGTATGTCGACTCGCTCAGCGAAGCGGATGGCCCGGTGCCCACCTATCTGGACCTGCTCAGGGTCACGTCGCAAACTGTGGCACGTGGTCTGACCGAGGTCACCAACTGAGCTTTTCACGGTAAATATCTCCGCCCCGCAGCACATGTTGCGGGGCATTTCATTTCACAAAGCACATTTTCTGTGTGTAACTCTGCAGGACAGCCCCATGCTTGATGCCAGCGAGACCCACATAATGAATACCAGCGCCACGCCCGCCGATGACGGGATCGCCGCAACAGATGTCACCGTTACCTACCGGAACGGCCATACTGCGCTGTGGAATGCGAGCTTTTCCATTCCCCGCGGCACCGTTGCGGCGCTGGTCGGGGTGAACGGGGCCGGCAAATCGACCCTGTTCAAGGCGATCATGGGGTTTGTGCCGGCCGCACATGGCGAAATCCGCATTCTTGGCATCACGGTCAAGGAAGCACTGCGCAAGAACCTGGTCGCCTATGTGCCGCAATCCGAGGAGGTCGATTGGGCCTTTCCGGTGCTGGTTGAGGATGTGGTGATGATGGGCCGCTATGGCCATATGGGTTTCCTGCGCCGCCCCAAGGCAGTGGATCACGAGGCCGTCGATCAGGCCCTGCGCCGGGTCAATATGCAGGACTTCCGCCACCGCCAGATCGGCGAACTGTCCGGCGGCCAGCGCAAGCGGGTGTTCCTGGCCCGTGCCTTGGCGCAGGACGGGCAGGTGATCCTGCTGGACGAGCCCTTTACCGGCGTCGATGTAAAAACCGAAGAGCAGATCATCGCCTTGCTGCGCGAGTTGCGCGAGGAGGGCCGGGTGATGCTGGTTTCCACCCACAATCTGGGCAGCGTGCCCGAGTTCTGCGACCGCACGGTGCTGGTCAAGGGCACGGTGCTGGGGTTCGGGCCGACCGAGACCACCTTTACCCGCGCCAATCTGGAACATGCCTTTGGCGGGGTGCTGCGGCATTTCACCCTGGGCGGCGATGCGCTGCATGATGACGGCGACACCCGCGAGGTCACCATCCTGACCGACGACGAGCGCCCCTTTGTCCAATACGGCGAAAGAACGCAGACCCGCGAGAGCCGGGAACAGGAATGATGGAATACCTGCTGGAGCCGTTCTCCTACGGCTATATGACCAATGCGATGTGGGTCTCAGCCCTGGTCGGCGGCGTCTGCGCCTTTTTGTCGGCTTACCTGATGCTGAAAGGCTGGTCGCTGATCGGTGATGCGCTCTCGCACTCGGTGGTGCCGGGTGTGGCGGGGGCTTACATTCTGGGCCTGCCGTTTGCGCTGGGCGCGTTCATCGCTGGCGGGCTAGCGGCGGGGGCGATGCTGTTCCTGTCGGAGCGCTCAGGCCTCAAGGTTGATGTGATCATCGGCCTGATCTTCACCTCCTTCTTCGGCCTTGGGTTGTTCATCGTGTCGATCAGCCCGATGTCGGTCTCGGTGCAGACCATCACCATGGGCAACATCCTGGCGATCACACCCGAGGACACGCTGCAGCTGGCGATCATCGGTTTTGTCTCGCTGGCGGTGCTGCTGGCCAAGTGGAAAGACCTGATGGTCACCTTCTTTGACGAAAACCACGCCCGCACCATTGGCCTCAGGCCCGGGCTGCTGAAAGCAGTGTTCTTTGTGCTGCTGTCGGCCTCGGTGGTCGCGGCAATGCAAACCGTCGGTGCCTTTCTGGTGATCGCCATGGTGGTGACGCCCGGCGCGACGGCGTATCTGCTGTGCGACCGCTTCCCGCGGCTGATCATGGTGTCGGTGCTGATCGGCGCCCTCACCAGCTTCTTTGGCGCCTATGCCAGCTACTTCCTGGACGGCGCTACTGGCGGCATCATCGTGACATTGCAGACGCTGATCTTCCTGGCGGTCTTTGTCTTTGCACCGAAACACGGGCTGCTGGCCGCCAAACGCAAGGCACGCGAGGCGTTGAAGCGCGGGTCCATGGCACAAGAGGGAGCCGTGTAATGGACCTCGATACGCTGCTGATGCCGTTCCAGTTTGCGTTCATGCAGAACGCCTTTCTGATCTCGCTTATTGTTTCTGTGCCCACTGCCTTGCTTTCCTGCTTTCTGGTGATGAAGGGGTGGGCGCTGATGGGCGATGCGGTCAGCCATGCGGTGCTGCCCGGCATCGTGCTGGCCTATATCGTGGGGCTGCCGCTGATCCTAGGCGCCTTTGCCGCAGGTATGCTCTGCGCTGTGGCCACCGGCTATTTGTCGGGCAACAGCCGGGTCAAGCAGGACACCGTGATGGGGGTGGTGTTCTCTGGCATGTTCGGCCTTGGCATCGTGCTTTATGTCTCGGTTGAGACCAACGCCCATCTGGATCACATCCTGTTCGGCAACATGCTGGGGGTGGAGCCGCATGAGCTGCTGACGGCGGGCATCATTTCCCTGGTGGTCGGTGCGGCGCTTGTCTTGAAATGGAAAGACCTGCTGCTGCACAGCTTTGACCCGGCCCAGGCGCAGGCCTCCGGCCTGCCGGTGACGGTGCTGCATTACGGGCTGCTGGCGGCGCTGTCGCTGACCATTGTCGCAACCTTGTCGGCGGCGGGGCTGATCCTGGCGATCGGGTTGCTGATTGCGCCGGGGGCGATCGCATTTCTGGTGGTGCGCAAGTTCAGCACCATGCTGTGGGTTGCCGTGCTGGTTTGTATGTTCTCAATGCTGGCGGGCACCTATGCCAGCTTCTTTCTCGACAGCGCGCCCGCGCCGACCATTGTGCTGATCCTGACCGCGCTGTTTATCCTCGCCTTCGTGCGGCGGCTCTACCTGACCCGCCAGGCCTCGATGCGGCGTGCCAAGGATCCTTCCGGGATCGCATAAGTCACGCGGGGCCGGATTGTACCATATCCAAGAGCCATTGCCGCACCAGTTCGGCGTTAGGGACCAGGTCCTGGCTCTTGGACCACACCAGATAGAAGCCCGCGCCGGTGGTCCAGGACCATTCCGTGCGTGCGGCGAGCAACCCCTGTTTGATCAGCGGCTGCGTCACATGCTGCCAGCCGAAGGCAAAGCCCTCGCCGGCAATCGCCGCCTGCAGCACCAGCGCGTAATCGTTGAGCCGCAAACCTGCCGCGGGCAGCCGGCCCGTCACCCCGAAATGGAAAAACCACTGCTGCCAGCTGGGGCGTTCGCGGATCGGTTCCTCCAAGTGGATCAAACGTTCGTGCAGCAGGTTCGGCACTGTTGCCAGATTGACGGCCGAGGCCATCACCCGCGGGCTGGCAACTGGATAAATCACCTCAGGCGCAATCAAGGCTGAATGGCAGCCCGGCCAGTTGCCACCCCCGCGCCGCACCGCCAGAGAAATCCCTTCGGTGTTGATATCCGGCTCCCGGTCCGAGCTTTGCAGCCGCAGGTCGATATCGGGGTGCGCCTCGTGCAGCTGGGTCAGCCTTGGCATCACCCAGTAGTATGCAAAAGCCGAGGAGCAATTGAGCGTGACATGGTCATTCCGCCCGAATTGCCGGACTGCTTTGGCGGAGGACAGGATGTCCCCCAGCGCCTTGGAGACATCAGTATACAGCCGCATTCCCGCCCCGGTCAGCTCGACCTTGCGGTGGCTGCGGCGGAATAAAATAACGCCCAATGACGCTTCCATCTGCTTGATTACGGCACTGACAGCCGGCTGCTGCACGTTCAGCTCCTCCGCCGCGCGGGTAAAGGAGCCGTGCCGGGCGGCGGCCTCGAAAACAATCAAGTGGCGGGGGCTGGTGAGGAGCTTCCAGAGTTCTTGCATAACTCTTGATTATCCAAACGATCAGATTTTTCAACCGTCACAAACGCGGGCGGCGGGAATAGTGTGAGTCATCATTTGGAGACTGGAGAGCCCCATGGCCCGACGCGCCCGCGCATCCCGCGATCGAAACACCGCCCCGGCGGGTGCCCCTGCATCGCCCTTTGTCCAGCGCACATTGCCGTTCTTTGATGTGCTGGATGAGGAGAAACTGACCAAGATCGAGGCCCAGGTGGACTGGATCTTTGAAGATGTCGGCATTGCGTTCCGTGACGATCCGGAGGCGCTGCGGATCTGGAAAGAAGCCGGCGCGCGGATCGACGGCGACACCGTCCGTGCGGATGCGCAGTGGATCCGGGCCCTGTGCGCCAAGGCGCCGCGGGAATTCACCCAGCTGGCCCGCAACCGGGAACGCTCGGTAACCATTGGCGGTACCAATCAGGTCTTTGCCCCGATCTATGGCGCGCCGTTTGTGCGCGATCTGGAAGGCGGGCGGCGCTATGGCGATATGGAGAGCTTTGAGAAACTGGTGAAGCTTACCTATATGCATCCGAACCTGCATCATGGCGGGCTGGTGATCTGCGAGCCTTGCGATGTGCCGGTGAGCAAGCGCCATTTTGACATGCTTTATGCGCATATGACGCTGAGCGACAAACCGCATCTGGGTGCGATCACCGAGATGAGCCGGGCGCAGGACAGTGTCGATATGGCCGAGATCGTCTTTGGCAAAGATGTCATGGACGAAAACTGCGTGATCATGGGCAATGTGAACACCAACTCGCCGCTGCTGGTGGACAAGGTGGTGACCGAAGCCGTGCGCACCTATTGCGCCCGCGGGCAGGGAATTATCGTTGTGCCGTTTATCCTTACGGGCGCGATGGGGCCGGTCTCCACTGCGGCTTCTGTGGCGCAAGCGATGGCGGAGGCGATGATGGTCTGTGCCTTCAGCCAGCTGGTGCGCCCGGGCGCGCCCTTTGTGCTGGGCAACTTCCTGTCGTCCATGTCGCTGAAATCAGGCGCGCCGACTTTTGGCATGCCGGAGCCGGTAGTGTCGAACTATGCCATTGGCCAACTGGCCCGGCGTGCGGGCCTGCCGCTGCGCTGCGGCGGGTCGCTGACGGCGTCCAAGATCGAGGATGCGCAAGCGGCTTATGAAAGTGCCGACTCGATGCATTCGACCATGCTGGCGGGCGCGAATTTCGTCCTGCATTCAGCCGGTTGGATGGAGGGCGGCCTGTGCACCGGGTTTGAGAAACTGATCATGGATGCGGACCGGCTGGGATCTTATCAGAAGGTGCTGAGTCAAGGCCTGGACACCAGCGACGAAGCCTTTGCCCGTGATGCTTACACCGAGGTGGAACCGGGCGGCCATTTCCTCGGCTCCGGCCACACCATGCGCAACTACCAGACCGCGTTCTATGAGCCGAAGCTAAGCGACAGCGAGAATGTCGAAAGCTGGGAGGAGGGCGGCTCCAAGGATATGCGCCAGCGCGCCTATGAACGCTGGAACCAGATGCTGAACGAGTATCAGGCGCCGCCGATGGACGAAGCGGTGAAGGAAGAACTCTCCGCCTATGTCGCCCGCCGCAAAGAAGAAATCCCGGACGCCTGGTACTAACCCGCTGCTTCGGCCCGCTAACCAAGATCTCTCACGGCCCAGCTGCCGCTTGCCCCAGACCTGAGGACAAAACCCATGTCAGACAATTTTGCCCAATCGACGCTTAACATCCACAAGGAAGAGAGCACCGGCGACAAGAAGCTGCCGAGCCACGCCAAGGCGGTGATCATCGGCGGCGGCGTTGTTGGCTGCTCGATCCTGTTCCACCTGGCCAAGTTCGGCTGGAAGGATGTGGTGCTCCTGGAACGAGACGAGCTGACTTCTGGCTCCTCCTGGCACGCGGCGGGGCAGATCCATACCATCAGCTCGGACCCGAACATCTCGCGGCTGCAATCCTATACCATCGACCTGTATAAAGAGATCGAAGAGCTGTCTGGCCACAGTGTTGGCCTGCACATCACCGGCGGATTTTATCTGGCGTCGAACAAGACCTGGTATGACTATCTGAAGCGCGAGCGTTCGAAAGCACGTTACATGGGTCTGAACCAGGAATTCATCAGCCCCAAGGAAGTGGCCGAACGCCACCCGCTGATCGACCCGAAACATTATCACGCTGCGCTGTGGGATGATCAGGACGGCGATCTGGATCCGTCGGGTGCGACCTATGCCTTTGCCAAGGCGGCGAAGGTGCATGGCGCAAAGTATTTCACCCATACGCCGGTGACCGGCACCACCCAGCGCGCTGATGGCAGCTGGGACGTGACAACGCCAAACGGCGTGATCAATGCCGAGCATATCGTGAACTGCGGCGGACTGTGGGCGCGGGAAGTCGGCCACATGCAGGGCGTCAACCTGCCGGTGCAGCCGATGGAGCACCATTACCTGATCACCGACAAGATCGACGCGGTCGCCAACCACCCGACCCGCCTGCCGGCCGGCATCGATTATGAGGCCAACATCTACTTCCGGCAGGAACGGCAGGGGATGCTGCTGGGCACCTATGAGCCGAAGGGCACGCCCTGGAAAGTGGATGGCACGCCCTGGGATTTCGGGCATGAGCTGCTGCAGCCCGATCTGGACCGGATTGCTGACCGTCTGGAGATGTCGTTTGAGCGTATCCCGGCAATCGGGGAAGCGGGCATCAAGGACATGATCAATGGGCCGTTCACATTCGGCCCCGACGGCAACCCGATGATCGGCCCGGTGCCGGGCATGAAGAACTACTGGTGCGCCGTGGGTGTCATGGCAGGCTTCTGCCAGGGCGGCGGCGTCGGCCTGACCATGGCCGAGTGGATGATCGACGGCGAGCCGTCCATCGACGTCTGGGCGATGGATGTGGCGCGGTTTGGCGAGTTTGCAACCCCCGGCTGGGGCACCGTGAAATCGACCGAGAACTACGAGCGCCGCTTCGTGATGACCTTCCCGAATGAGACGCTGCCGAAGGGGCGGATGCAGAAGACAACTGCTCTGTACGATCGCTTGGTCGCCAAGGGCGCGCGGATGGGGCAGGGCTTTGGCCTGGAAAATGCGCTGTGGTTTGCCGATGGTCCCGAGGATGCCCATGAGGAGCCAACGTTTGAGCGCAACCGCTCGCATGACTATGTGGCGCGCGAGGTCAACGCGGTGCGCGAGGCGGTGGGCGGCATCGAGGTTGCCAACTTTGCCAAGCATGAGTTCAAGGGCGCGGGCGCGCGGGCCTATCTGGACCACGTGCTGGCGGGGTATGTGCCGAAACCGGGCCGTCTGACCCTGACGCCGATGCTGACGCCGAAGGGCAAGCTGTACGGTGACCTGACCGTGGCCTGCCTGGGCGAGGATCACTTCATGCTGTTCGGATCCGGTGCCATGCAGGAGGCGCACCGCCGCTGGTTTGAAAAGGATCTGCCGGAGGACGTGAATTATCAGAATGTCTCGGACGACTGGCACGGCATTGCGCTGTCGGGGCCGAAATCGCGTGAATTGCTGCAGCGGATCACGCGCGAGGATGTCTCTGCCGAGGCGTTCAAGTTCCGCGACCTGCGCCAGACATTTGTGGGCGGCGTGCCGGTGATTTTGAACCGGATCAGTTTCTCGGGCGAGCTGGGCTATGAGATCTATTGCAAGCCGCAGTACCTCTTGCGCCTGGCGGAGGCGATTGAGGACGCGGGCGCCGATCTGGGCTACCGCTGGTACGGGGCGCGGGCGCTGATGTCGATGCGGCTGGAGAAGGGCTGGGGCGTGTGGACGCTGGACTTCCGTCCCGATTTCGACGCGGCGGAAAGCGGCATGGATGTCTTCATCAACTGGAAGAAGGATTTTGTCGGCAAGGAGGCCGCGCTGGCTGCCAAGGAAGCAGGCCCCAGCCGCAAGCTGGTCACCATGACCATCGACGTGGACGGCATTGATGTGTCGAACGATGAGGCGATCCTGAAGGATGGCGCAGCGGTGGGCTATATCTCCTCGGGCGGCTATGCGCATCACGCGCAGACCTCGATGGCGATGGGCTATGTGACGGCGGAACACGCGGCGGCCGGCACCAGGCTGCAGGTGGAGATCCTGGGCGAGATGTATGACGTTGAGGTGCTGGGCGCACCGGTTTACGACGCCAATGGCGCCAACATGCGCGCCTGATCAGAGCGGGGGAGCGGACATCATGACCAGCCCCATGCGGACGCTCCCCGAAGCGGTGGAGGCGGCACCGGCCTGCCGCTGCATCTTCCTGCTGCTGCCGACGTTTTCACCGCTGGATTTGTCCAGCGCGGTGGCAGCACTGGAGGCGGCCAACACACACGACGGGACCGCGCGCTATAACTGGCGCGTGGTCAGCGAAGACGGCCTGTCCGTCACCGCTCCGAACGGGCTTGGCGTGGCAGTAGACGGCGGCCTGCCGGGACTTCTGCGCGGCGATATGATCTTTGTTTGCGGCGGCCAGGGGCAGGAGCCGGGGGGGTCGCTTAAGGTTCTGGGCTGGCTGCGTAAAGCGCAACGCATGGGGGCGGCGCTTGGGGCGTTGGGAGGCGGTGTGCTGGCGCTGGCACGCTCCGGGCTGCTGACGGGACGCCAGGTCTCGGCCCATTGGGCGCTGCGGGCCGTTCTAGCCGAGGCGCATCCGGACGTGGAGGTGAGGAACTCGCTGTTCACCATGGACGGAAAACTGATCACCTGCGCCGGCGGCACTGCCACCATCGACATGATGCTGAACCTGATCTCGGATCATCACGGGGCTGCCGTCGCAACGGGAGCGGCGGATCTGATGGTCTGTTCTTCGGCGCGCAAGGGCAATCAGGATCAGACGGTTTCCGAATATGGCCGGACTGGCGTTCGGCATGAAAAACTCGCTGCCGCGCTCAGCCTGATGCGCAGCAACCTGGAGGAGCCGCTGACGCCTGGCGGCATCTCAGACCTGGTTGGCCTGTCAGTACGCCAGCTGGAGCGGCTGTTCTCGAAATACCTGCAAACCACGCCCAAGGTCTATTACACCAAGCTGCGGCTGGATTATGCCCGCAGCCTGCTGTTGCAGACCAACATGCGGATCATTGATGTGGCGCTGGCGTCCGGGTTCAACAGCCAGACCCACTTTGCCAAGGTCTACCGCCGGTATTTTGGTAAATCACCGCATCAGGAACGGCCGTTTTAACATTCCTGCTGTGCCTTGCCGGACCCGATGATTTACCCGGCAAGGTATAACGCGGTGCGCCTCTTCTGGTCAAAGACCGAGATCGCTGAGGCCGGGGTGATCCGCCGGACGCGGGCCTTGCGGCCAATGGAATAGGCGGTCTTCTCCGCTTATTTTCAAGTCGTTGATCGAGGCAAAGCGGTGCGCCATGCGGCCATCCTCGGCGAATTCCCAGTTTTCGTTGCCATAGGAGCGATACCACTGGCCGCCGGCATCGCGCCATTCATAGGCAAAGCGCACGGCGATGCGGTTGCCGGTGAAGGCCCACAGCTCCTTGATCAGCCGGTAATCCTGTTCGCGGTCCCATTTTCCGCTCAAGAAGGCGTGGATTTCTTCGCGGCCGTTGGGAAAATCAGCCCGGTTCCGCCAGACTGTGTCCAGAGTATAGGCCGGTGCCACGATATCAGGCGAGCGGCTGTTCCAGGCATCCTCGGCAGCGCGGACCTTGGCAATTGCGGTCTCGCGGGTGAAGGGCGGCAGCGGGGGGCGGGGAGCTTCTGTCATGTTTGTTTACCGATCTGTCAACTTTGCAACAAAAGTGAACAGATCGGTAAATTAAATCAAGAGGCAGAATCGATAATCTTGCGCAGAGGCGTTCCTGATTTCGGGGTTTCAGCGCACAAAACGCCGGCATTTAGGCCGGTTAGCTTGACCGCAGCCACGGGGATAATATGTACTGATCAGTACAAAAAAACTGAGCCTCAGGAGCTGTCATGCGGCCCAACAAACGTGCCGAGCTGATTCGAAAATCGCTGGATCTGTTCTACCGGAACGGTTTCCACGCCACCGGAATGGATCTGGTGGCGGCGGAGACCGGGGTGTCGAAAACCTCGATCTACAAGCATTTCCGCTCCAAGGAGGAGCTGATCCTGGCGGTGCTGCGGCTCAGGGACGAGGACTTCCGAAATTGGCTGTACCGGCGGCTGGAGGAGCGTGCCGATACTCCGCGGGGCCAGCTGGAGGCGTTGTTTGACGTGCTGGAGGAGTGGTTTGAGCAGCCCGGCTTTCAGGGTTGCATGTTCATCAAGGCGAGCGCTGAATACCAGTCTGGCCAGGACCCGATCAACGTGCAATCGGCGGAGCACAAGCGGTTGTTGCAGGAGCATTTCACGGGGCTGGCTGCCAAGGCCGGTGTCCGGGATTCAACGGCATTGGCCCGTCAGCTGATGATCTTGAAGGAGGGGGCGATTGTGCTGGCAGCGATGAGTCACAGCAGCGCTCCGGCCCGGGATGCGAGGCAGGTGGCGCTGGGTTTGATCGCTCAGGCTATCGGTTAGGTCTCAAGCCGAAATCCACGGCAGATCTTCCGCCGGGCGCCTGGATTGTCAGCGTTTTGAGGAGGGGTGGTAGCGGAGGAGGGACTTGAACCCCCGACACGCGGATTATGATTCCGCTGCTCTAACCAACTGAGCTACTCCGCCGCTCTGTGTGGACGCGATTTACGGAATGCGGCCTGCCGGGTCAAGCAGAAAAGGGAGAGAATCACGGATTCTTCGGGCATTTTTCAAACCACGTGAAAAAGCGGCTTAACTTCAAACATTTGCGCGTTCTTTTTTGTCCGGGGAAACCCTTCACAACCACTGTCGCGGGAGCGAGGGCTGCTTGCAGCACGGTTTATTCCGACAGGCTGTCGAACTCTGCCAGATCCGGGCGGGGCAGTTTGTCCAGCAGGGCAAACACCAGCGTGCGGCAGGTCTCGCCGGTCCAGTTTTCAGGATGGAAGCCGGAGGGCAGATCCGGATGGCGCAGAACTACGCGGCGCCAGCGGTGTACGATTAAGGTGCGCAGAGTACCGGTTTGAGCCGGAGTCAGCCGGGTTGGCGGCGGAGCAATTTGTTCCAGATCCTGCTGCAATTCCTTACAGGCTTCACATAGTTGCAGAGGAAACAGACGTTTCTTCAGCCAGCTTGGAACTGCGATGCTGCTGACCTTTGCGGCCAATATGTCATCCAGATTGTGCGGTATCGGCCCATGTCCCAGGGCAGTGGTGCGGTTCACGGCCACGTAGTTGGGTAGCAGAAGGACCTCGTCCAGGGTGGCTTGGCCGGTGCCATCCTCGGCGATGAGCACATGCCAGTCACCAGGCGCTGCGGCACTGCGGCCATATATCCGGGGCGTCACTGCGGCGGATTGGTTGCGGCCGTATTCGGTCAGATAGTGGATAGATGCACGGCCTGCGCGGGCGCTTTCGATCCAGCCATCCTTGCGCAGCCGGTGCAGCGCCACCCGGATTGCTTCGGGCTTGATCCCCATCGGAGTGATGATGCGGGTCAGGGCGCTGCCGCTGATTTGGGCGCCCTTGTCCTGGGCCAGATCGCCGAACAGCGACACGATTACCGACCAGACCCGCTGGTTCTGCGGGTCGTTCAGCTGCTGGACGGTGGTGTCAAACCAGGGGTTTTGCTGTTCGTTCATAGGGATAAATATAGTTCGCCCGGACCGGTTAGACCAGTCCGGGCGCACGGCAGCGTTACCGCTGCCTACCACTTTTGCGCAGGTTCAGAATGCGTTCATCGTCAGCAGCTCATACTCTGCCGCAATCTCGCCGTCCTGATTGGTGAGGGTGACGTGCCAGCGGACCTCGCCGTAGTCCTCATTGCGCGGGGTCTTCTTCTTGACCGTCAGCCGCACCTTGATGCTTTCGCCGGCGGAAATGGGCTTCATGAAGCGCAGGTTATCAAGGCCGGTATTGGCCAGAACCGGGCCTTCGCCGGGTTCGACAAACATGCCGGCGGCGAAGGACAGCAGCAGGTATCCATGGGCGACGCGGCCCGGGAAGAACGGGTTCCGCTTGGCGGCGGCGGCGTCCATGTGGGCATAGAAGGTGTCGCCGGTGAAATGGGCAAAGGTCTCGATATCTTCCAGCGTGACGGTGCGTGGCGCCGTATGGAGCGTCTCGCCGATGGACAATTCGCCGAACTTGCGGGTGAAGGGGTGCGCCGGGCCTTTGATCTCGGCACCGCCAGGCACCCATTTCTCACCGATTGCGGACAGGATATCGGGCGAGCCCTGAATGGCGGTGCGCTGCATGTAGTGTTTGACGCCGCGCACACCGCCCAGTTCCTCGCCGCCGCCGGCGCGGCCCGGACCGCCATGCACCATGTGGGGCAGGGGGGAGCCGTGGCCGGTGCTCTCCTTCATCGAGTCGCGGTTGTTGAAGTAGAGGCGGCCGTGGTAGGCGCTGGCGCCGATGGCGACCTCGCGGGCGGTGGCAGGGTCGTGGGTGATGACCGAGGCCACCAGCGAGCCCTGGCCGCGATTGGCGAGTTCAATTGCGTGGTCCAGATCGCGGTAGCCCATGATGGTGGAGACGGGGCCAAATGCCTCAGTGTCGTGCACGCGCTGGGCGTTGTCGGGGTCGGCGCAGTGGAACAGCATCGGCGGCACAAAGGCGCCTTTTTCAGCGTCGGCGCCATCGACGGAGAAGTTTGCCGGGTCGCCGAAGACGCGCTCGGCCTCCTGGCCGATGATCGCGGCCTTCTCCAGCACGTCGCGTTTCTGGCTGTTGGAGACCAGCGCGCCCATGCGGGTGGTTTCCAGGCGCGGGTCGCCGATTTTCGTCTTCGCCAGCCGGCCTGACAGCGCTTCGATAACCGCATCCACTTGCGCTTGCGGCGCGATGATGCGGCGGATGGCGGTGCATTTCTGGCCTGCCTTGGTGGTCATCTCGCGGCTGACTTCCTTGACGAACAGGTCAAACTCCGGCGTGCCGGGCTGCGCGTCGGGGCCGAGGATCGAGGCGTTGAGGCTGTCCTGTTCGGCGACGAAACGGACCGAGTTTTCCAGGATCACCGGGTTGGCGCGCAGTTTCAGCGCGGTATTGGCGGAGCCGGTGAAGCTGACCACGTCCTGCATGTTCAGGTGGTCCAGCATGTCGCCCAGGCCGCCGGAAACCAGTTGCAGCGCACCCTCGGGCAGGATGCCGCTGTCGAGCATCAGTTTCACCGCCAGCTCTGTCACATAGCAGCTGTTGGTCGCGGGTTTCACGATGGCGGGGACGCCTGCCAGCAGGGTAGGGGCCAGTTTTTCCAGCATGCCCCAGACCGGGAAGTTGAAGGCGTTGATGTGCACCGCGACACCGCGCAGCGGGGTGCAGATGTGCTGGCCCAGGAAGGTGCCGTTGCGGCTCAGCTGCTCGACATCGCCGTCGAGGTAGACGTGGCCGTCCGGCATCTCGCGGCGGCCCTTGGAGGCGAAGACGAACATGGTGCCGATGCCGCCGTCGATGTCGATCATATGGTCGGACTGGGTGGCGCCTGTGTCAAAGCTGAGATCGTAGAGCGCCTGTTTGTGCTGGTTCAGGTGGCCGGCCAGCGCCTTCAGCATCCGGGCGCGGTCGTGGAAGGTCAGCTTGCGCAGGTTGGCGCCGCCCACGGTGCGGGCGTAGTCGAGCATTCCTTGCACGTCGAGCGCGTCGTTGCCGGCGCTGGCGATCACCTCGCCGGTGATGGCGCTGGAGATGTTGCGCGCACCTGCGCCCGGTGCGACCCATTGACCCGCTGCAAAGCTGGAAATCTCTTGAAGGCTCATGATGCTGTCCTTTTCGTCAGGCCGGCGGGGCCGGCTGGCTGGAATCCGATGCTGAGATATATTGACCGTCCGGTCGGTTTATGCAAGGAATTTGTCAGATGCACCGCTGACAGGGTGAGGGAGCGATGAGCGATACAATTCTGGTGGAGGACCACGGGACCTGGGTGGAGATCACCCTGAACCGCCCGGGCCGGCTGAACAGTTTCAACGAGGATATGCACAACGCCTTGCGCGCAGCGCTGGAAGGTGCACGCGACGGCGGTGCCCGGGCGGTGCTGCTGACCGGCGCTGGGCGCGGTTTCTGCGCCGGCCAGGATCTGGGCGACCGCGACCCGCGCAAGATGGACGGGCCGCCGGACCTGAGCCAGACCGTTCGGACATTTTACGCGCCGCTGGTGCGGCTGATCCGCTCGCTGAACTTCCCGGTGATCTGCGCGGTGAACGGTGTGGCTGCCGGGGCAGGGGCCAATCTGGCGCTGGCCTGCGATATGGTGTTGGCCGCCGAGAGCGCCAAGTTCATTCAGTCCTTTTCCAAGGTCGGCTTGATCCCGGATACCGGCGGCAGCTGGCATTTGCCGCGCCTGCTGGGCGAGGCGCGTGCCAAGGGTCTGGCCCTGACGGCTGACCCGCTGCCTGCGAAGAAGGCGGAGGAGTGGGGACTGATCTGGAAGGCTCTGCCGGATGACGGGCTGATGGCTGAGGCACGCGCCATGGCGGAGAAATTTGCGGGTGGCCCAACGCTGGGGTTGGGGCTGACCAAGCAGTGCATTCAAGCCGCGGCGGTCAACACGCTGTCAGACCAGCTGGAAACTGAGGCAGACGCGATGAAGACCTGCGGCGAAAGTGCAGACTACGCGGAAGGCGTTGCCAGTTTCCTGGAAAAGCGCGCCCCCGTGTTCAAAGGCAAATGACCATGACCCCGAAAGAGCGTGCCGAAAAATCCACTGCTGCCATGTGGGCGGAAGACCGTGCGTCCAAGTGGGCGGGGATGGAGATCACCCATGTGGACGAGGGCGAGGCGACGCTGGAGCTGACCATTGCGCAGCACCACTGCAACGGCCATGGCATCTGCCACGGCGGCGTCACGTTTATGCTGGCCGACAGCGCCTTTGCCTTTGCCTGCAACAGCCGCAACCAGTCGACCGTGGCCCAGCACAACGTGATCAGCTTCACCGCGCCCGGGCGGCTGGGAGACAAGCTGATTGCCAAGGCCCGCGAGATTTCCCTGACCGGGCGCAGCGGCATTTACGACGTGACTGTGACCAATCAGGACGGCCGGCAGATTGCCGAATTCCGGGGCTTTTCCCGGGCGGTCAAAGGCCAGTTGTTTGACGAATAAGGCGTGGAGGATGCCATGAAAGACCTGACCCCCAACAAGGCTGATCTGGACCCGATCGAGATCGCCTCGATCGACGAAATCCGCGCTCTGCAGCTGGAGCGGCTGAAATGGTCGCTGCGCCATGCCTACAACAATGTGCCGATGTACAAGCAGCGGTTCGACGAGGCGGGCGTGCGCCCGGACGATTTGCAGCAGCTGTCGGATCTGGCGAAGTTTCCCTTCACCTACAAGAACGACCTGCGCGACAATTACCCCTTTGGTCTGTTTGCGGTGCCGCGCGAACAGATTATGCGCCTGCATGCGTCCTCCGGCACTACCGGCAAGCCGACTGTGGTGGGCTATACCGCAAATGACATCAGCAACTGGGCCGATCTGGTGGCACGGTCTTTGCGCGCGGCTGGTTTGCGCAAGGGCGACATGGTGCATAACGCCTATGGTTACGGGCTGTTCACCGGGGGCTTGGGCGCCCATTACGGGATTGAACGGCTGGGTGCGACCGTGGTGCCGATGTCGGGCGGGCAGACCGAGAAACAGGTCGGCCTGATCACTGATTTCCAGCCCGATGGCATCATGGTGACTCCGTCCTATATGCTCAACATCCTGGAGCAGTATCATAAGGTTGGCATGGACCCGCGGGAAAGCTCGCTGAAGGTCGGCGTGTTTGGGGCCGAACCCTGGACCGACGCGATGCGCAAGGAGGTCGAGGATGCCTTCGACATGCATGCGGTCGATATCTATGGCCTCAGCGAAATCATGGGGCCGGGTGTTGCCAATGAATGCGTCGAGACCAAGGACGGTCCGGTGATCTGGGAGGACCACTTCCTGCCGGAAATCATCGACCCGCAGACCGGCGAGGTGCTGCCGGATGGCGAGATGGGGGAGCTGGTGTTCACCACGCTGACCAAGGAAGGCCTGCCGATGGTGCGCTACCGCACCCGCGACCTGACCCGGCTGCTGCCGGGCACCGCGCGCTCGATGCGGCGGATGGAGAAGATCACCGGGCGCAGCGACGACATGATCATCCTGCGCGGCGTCAATGTCTTTCCCAGCCAAGTGGAAGAGCAGCTGATGGCCACTGGCGGGCTGGCGCCGCATTACCAGATCGAGCTGTATAAATCCGGCCGGATGGATGCGATGCGGGTCTATGTGGAAGCCAATCCGGATGCCACGGATGAGCTGAGCAAGACCGCCGCGGCGCGGATGCTGACCAAGCGGATCAAGGATATGGTTGGCGTTTCCACCGAGATCATTGTAGGCGACCCGGGATCGGTTGAGCGCAGCCAGGGCAAGGCCAAGCGCGTCGTCGACAACCGCGGCAAGTCCTGAACGGGGGAGTGAGTTTTGGCCCGCACCATCGCAAAAGACCATGATCAGAAACGCACGCTGATCCTGAAATCCGCAGCCAAAGTGTTTGCGGAAGCAGGCTATGACCGGGCGTCAATGACCCAGCTGGCGCGCGAATGCGGGATCTCCAAGGCGAATATCTACCACTATTATGACAGCAAGGATGCCGTGCTGTTTGGCCTCCTTGATACCTACCTTTGCGAGTTGCGCGACCGGGTCTGCGGGGTGGAGCTGGAGGGCTGCGGCCCCGAGGACCGGCTGCGCCGCATCGTGTCGGAAATCATGCTGGCCTATCAGGGCGCAGATCACGAGCATCAGGTGCAGATCAGCGCCATGGGCGCGCTGCCCGAGGATCAGCAGAAGCTGCTGCGCGCCTATCAGCGTGAAATGGTGCAGTTTGTGAGTGATGCGCTGGCGGCGGTGGCGCCCGACGTGTTTGAGGGCGAAACGGCCAAGCTGCGCGGCGCGACCATGTCGGTCTTCGGCATGCTGAACTGGTATTACATGTGGAATTCCGGCGCTGGTTCCAAGGCACGCGACGATTATGCGCGGCTGGCTGCCGATCTGGTTTTGAATGGAATCAAAGGGCTTTGACGCCTGCGCAAGCCCGCACAATTGCCTGAGGCAAACAGGCGGCACAGATTCTTTTGCGTTTGCGCCGCTTCGCGTTAGACTTTCGCCCCAATAGGAGGGCGGCATGGCAAACCCTGAGAGTTTCGAGAAGTTCTATTACAAGAAGGTCGGTCTGGGCGAAGGCTGCGGCTGTGCGGAGCGGGTGATCGACAATCACGAATTCGACCGCCAATCGGGCCGCCCGCAGCTGAAATCCTTTGGCGGCAGATTTTCACTGCGGTCTTTTGCGCTGAAATACGGGTTGATTTCCCGTCGGCAACCCGCGCCGGACGCAGAATAGAGAACACGGCTGCGGTTTGCGTCAGCAAGCCTGATTGGCCCGCTGACGCAGCGTGGGGTGGTTATAGCTGGACCGGCGGCACCATGCCGACGATCTCATAGGTTTTGCGCAGGATCGGCGCGGTGATTTCACGCGCGCGTTCGGACCCGCGGGTCAGGATACGGTCGATCTCGTCCTGCTCCCCCATCAGCCGCGCCATCTCGGTTGAAATCGGCGCCAGTTTCGACACCGCCAGATCCGCCAGCATCGGCTTGAACTCGGAGAACTGCTTGCCGCCGACATCGGCCAGCACCTGATCGACGCTCTGTTCGTTCAGGGCGGCATAGATGTTCACCAGATTGCGCGCCTCGGGGCGCTCTTCCAGGCCTTTGGCCTCGGAGGGCAGCGCCTCCGGGTCGGTCTTGGCCTTGCGGATCTTCTTGGCGATGGTGTCGGCGTCATCGGTCATGTTGATGCGGCTGGCATCCGACGGGTCCGACTTGGACATCTTCTTGGAACCGTCGCGGAAGCTCATCACCCGGGTGGCCGCGCCTTCGATCACCGGTTCGGTCATCGGGAAGAAATCGACGCCATAGTCGTGATTGAACTTGGCTGCGATGTCGCGGGTCAGCTCCAGATGCTGTTTCTGATCCTCGCCCACCGGGACATGGGTGGCGTGGTAGGTCAGAATATCCGCCGCCATCAGCGCCGGATAGGCAAACAGGCCGAGCGAGGCATTCTGCGCGTTCTTGCCGGCCTTGTCCTTGAACTGGGTCATCCGCTGCATCCAGCCCATGCGGGCGACGCAGTTGAAGATCCAGGCCAGCTGCGCGTGTTCGGGCACCTGGGACTGGTTGATCAGGATGGATTTTTCCGGGTCCAGACCGGCGGCAATGAAGCCCGCGCAGAGTTCGCGGGTGGATTTCATCAGGTCCTTAGGATCCTGCCAGACGGTGATCGCATGCAGGTCCACCATGCAATAGATGGACTCCACATCCTTGGCCTGCCAGTCGACGAACCGCTTCAAGGCACCGAGGTAATTGCCCAGGTGCAGGTTGCCGGAGGGCTGAATCCCCGAAAAGACGCGCGGGGTGAATGTGGTTTCGCTCATCTAGGCGTAACTCCCGTCTGGAAATAGCAACCCCGGTGGCTTACCCATGGGGCTTGGATAGGTCAACAGGTGCGGAGAGTTCCGCACTATAAGGAGACTCAATGAGCAGTCCGCAAAATACCGCACCGGTCAACCCGCTGCCTGCAGCCGTTATTGCAATCGTGCTGATCATCATCGGGATCGAGGCGGTGTTTTCGCTCGGCGCCCGCGGAATCTTAGGCGACGCATCGGCGATCGGCTGGCGGTTGGAGGCGATCCAGTCTTATGCGTTCTCCAGCGAGATCTTCTGGTGGATGCAGGAAAGTGGCCGCTGGCTGCCGGAGCATCTGCTGCGCTTTGTGTCGTATCCCTTTGTGCACGGTGCCTTTACCCACGCGCTGTTTGTCTGCGTCTTTGTCCTGGCGATGGGCAAGATGGTAGGCGAGGTGATGGGCGATCTGGCGATGGTTATCATCTTTGTGCTGTCCGGTGCTGGCGGCGCGCTGGGCTATGCGCTGCTGATCAGCGGCGGCCAGCCTTTGATTGGCGGCTTCCCGGCGGTCTATGGCCTGATCGGGGCGTTCACGTTTCTATTGTGGCGGTCGCTGGCCTCGGTCGGGGCGCAGCAGAGCCGGGCGTTTTCGCTGATAGCCTTTCTGATGGGGGCGCAGCTCTTGTTCGGGCTGCTGTTTGGCGGCCAGAAGGACTGGGTCGCGGATCTGGCAGGCTTTGCCACCGGGTTCGGGCTGTCGTTCTTCCTGGCGCCGGGCGGCTGGGCGCGGATCCGCAATCGTATCCGCCACGACTGAGACCGGAGCGCTCCCGCCCGCTGCCGATGCCCCTGACGGGGCATTTCCAGCCGTTGGGCCGGGCCGCGCTGACGCGCGGCGGGAGGTCTGCTGAGAAGCGCTTCAGGGGCAGGTTTTCCCTGAAGGCGCCCTTTCGATTGCAGGCGGGGCCGACCCGAAGGGGCGCGGGGGTCAGGCCTGTTTCCGGCGGCTGAGGGCGGTGCGGAACTCCGACAGGCGGAAGGCGCCAAGGGTCTGGCCTGCGGCGAAGTAGACCACGCCGCCCAGCACCACCAGGCCAAGCAGGGACAGGTAGCGCCAGTAGTCCAGCATAAACAGCCAGCCCGCGGCTGAGGCTGCGCCATAGAGCACCGCCCCCATTACGGCAGAGGCCGCCAGGATGCGCCAGGCACGGGTGCGGAAACGGGTGTCGAACCGGGCCTCATCCCCCATGCTGCGGGCGCCGAGTGCCAGCAGTGCCACCATCACCCAGCCGGCAGCGGAGGCGGCGATGGCGGGGGCGATCCAGCCCAGCACCGGCTTCAGGCCAAAGGCCAGCGCGGCGTTCACCACCATCGCCGCCAGCGCGTAGCGGAATGGGGTTCTGGTGTCTTCGCGGGCGAAATAGAGCGGCTGCAGGACCTTCTGCAGCATGAAGGCGGGCAGGCCGGCACCATAGATGGCGACGGCGATGGCAATGGCGGCTACATCCTCAGGTCCGGTGGCGCCGCGCTCATACAGAACCGAGACCAGCGGCACCGGCACGGTGATGAAGGCGACGGCGGAGGGCACGGCCAGCAGAAGGGAGAACTCCCCGGCCCGTGACAGGGCGTCCTGCGAGCCGGCACTGTCTCCGGCGCGCAGGCGGCGGGAGAGGGCGGGCAGCAGCACGATGCCAACCGCGATGCCGACAACACCCAGCGGCAGCTGGTACAGCCTGTCCGCGATGAACAGCCAGCTGGCCGCTTTTTCGATGTCAGAGGCCACGTATTGCCCGACAACCAGATTGATCTGGGTGACCCCCATGGCCAGCGCCGCCGGCACGGCAACAGTCATCAGGCTGCGCATCTCGGTGTTCCAGCGGGGCAGGCCGGGGCGCAGGGCAATGCCTGCACGGGCGGCGGCAACCCAGACCAGCGCCAGCTGGGCCACACCTGCAACCGGAATGGTCCAGACCAGCCAGATCACAACATCTCCGCCCAGCAGGGCGCCGGCTGCCATGGCTGCACAGGCAAAGATGTTGAGCAGCACAGGTGCGGCGGCAGCGGCGGCAAAGCGCCCTGTGGCGTTCAGAACCCCGGAAAACAATGCGGCCAGCGACATGAACAGGATGTAGGGAAAGACGATGTAGCCGTATCCCACTGCCATATCAAAGCGCGCATCGCCGACAAACCCGCCCGCTGTCAGCCAGACCAGCCCCGGCATGAACACCATGCCGAGGCCAACCAGTGCCAGTACTGCTGCGGCAAGCAGGTTAAAGGCTTGTTGGGCGTAAGTTCCGGCATCCTCGCCGGCCTCGTAGCGTTTGGAGAAAGCCGGCACAAAGGCCGCGTTAAAGGCACCTTCGGCGAAGAAGCGGCGGAACATGTTGGGCAGGCGGAAGGCCACGATAAAGGCATCCAGCACCGGGCCGGGGCCGATGAAGGCGGCGATCAGGATCTCGCGTGCAAAGCCCAAGATCCGGCTTGCCAGCGTCCAGAACCCGACGGTCAGGAAGCCCGATAGCAGTTTGATCGGTTTCATGTATCCGCCCGTTTTGCGCCAGCAGCAATTGCCTCGCGCAGTTTCTTTTCCAGCGTCCGCTGTTTGGACTCTGCATAGTATTTCAGGCCGAACATGTCTTTGACATAAAAGGCATCGACCACCTGTTCGCCGTAGGTCGCAATCACCGCATTGGCGATGTAGACATTGGCCGAGGCCAGCGCCCGGGCCAGATCATAGAGCAGGCCGGGACGGTCGCGGGTGTCGACCTCGATAATGGTGTAGATTTCCGAGCCGTCGTTGTCGAAGGTGATATGTGTCGGCACCTTGAAGGCGCGCTCGCGTTTCTTGATCTTGTCGCGGGATTTCAGCGCATCGCGGGTGATCACCTCGCCCTTCAGGGTCTTTTCGATCATCTGCTTGAGCCGGTGCAGGCGGATCGGATCGAAAGGGTGGCCTTCGCTGTCCTGGATCCAGAAGGCGTCGGTCACATAGCCGTCCTTGGTGGTGTAGGAGCGCGCATCCACCACATTGGCGCCGACCAGTGCCAGCGCGCCGGCGATGCGGGCAAAGATGCCGGGATGGTCCTCCATCACGAAACAGGCGCGGGTCGCGTCGCGGTCGACATCCGGGTAAAGCCGGATCATCACCTCGCTTGGATCGCCCTTGGCGGTGTAATCGCGCAGCATCTCGGCGAAATCCACATGGGCGGTGATGTGCAGCCCGTGCCAGTAGGGCGGATAGTGCCGGGCGGTTTCGGTTTTGAGGTCGGCTTTGGACCAATCCTGCAACGCCTCGCGCAGGGCTTTCTTGGCCGACGCCCCGCGGTGTTCGCGGTTCAGCGCCTCCATGCCGCCTTCGAGCGCTGCGCGGGTCTGGCCGTAAAGCGCCCGCAGCAGGGCGGCTTTCCAGTTGTTCCAGGTGTTCGGGCCAACCCCGCGGATGTCGCAGACCGTCAGCAACAGCAGCAGGTCCAGCCGTTTGACCGTTTGCACCGCCTTGGCGAAATCGCGCACCGTTCGCGGGTCGGCAATGTCGCGTTTCTGGGCCATGTCCGACATCAGCAGGTGATAGCGCACCAGCCATTCCACGGTTTCGCATTCCGACGGCTTCAGCCCCAGCCGCGGTGCCACCTTGCGGGCAATCTGCGCGCCCAGGATTGAATGGTCCTGCACCCGGCCCTTGCCGATGTCATGCAGCAGCATCGCCACCATCAGCACCTTGCGGTTCAGCCCCTTGCGCAGGATCGAGGAGGACAGCGGCAGCTCATCCTCCAGCTCGCCGCGTTCGATGGCGGCGAAGTTGGCGATCACCTGAATGGTGTGCTCGTCCACCGTATAGGAGTGATACATGTTGAACTGCATCATCGCCACGATGGGTTCGAATTCCGGCAGGAAGGCCGACAGCACGCCGAGTTCGTTCATCCGCCGCAGCGCCCGCTCGGAATTGCCGTGTTTCAGCAGAAGGTCCAGGAAGATGCGCCGGGCTTCCCTGTCGTTGCGCATGCCGTCATCAATCAGGCGCAAGTTGGCGGTGACCAGCCGCATGGCATCGGGATGGATCAGCATGCCGGTGCGCAGGGCTTCCTCGAAAATCCGCAGCAGGTTCACCCGGTCGGCCAGAAAGGCCTCCGGATCCAGCACATCCAGCCGGTTGTGCACCACTTTGTAGCCGGGCTTGATCCGCGGGCGCCGACGGAAGATGCGCTCCAGCAGCGGCGCGCCTTTTTGCTGGCTGGCCTCCAGCTTTGTCAGGAAGATCCGGGTCAGATCGCCGACCCGCGTTGCATGGCGGAAATACTCCTGCATGAAGATTTCCACCCCGCGGCGGCCGGCCTTGTCCTGGTATCCCATGCGGCTGGCCAATTCGACCTGCAGGTCGAAAGTCAGCTGCTCGGTGGCACGGCCGGTGGCCAGGTGCAGATGCGAGCGCACTGCCCAAAGGAAGGTTGCGGCTTTGGCGAACCGCTCCATCTCCGCGGGGCGGAACAGACCCAGCGGCACCAGATCTTCGGCGTCCTGCACCTGGTAAAGATACTTGGCGATCCAGAACAGCGATTGCAGGTCGCGCAAGCCCCCTTTGCCTTCTTTCACGTTGGGCTCAACCATGTAACGCTGGCCCTGCTTAAGGTGGCGGGCGTCGCGCTCGGCCAGTTTCGCCTCGATGAAGTCAGGCGCGTCCTGGGAAAACAGCTCTGCCTTCAGACGCTTTTCCAGCTCTTTTGCCAGCGGTCCGTGCCCTGCCAGGAACCGGTGCTCCAGCATTGCGGTGCGGATGGTGTAATCTTCGCCGCCCAGACGGATGCAGTCCTTGATGGTGCGGCTGGAATGGCCGACTTTCAACCGCAAGTCCCACAGGATGTAAAGCATGGATTCAATCACGCTCTCCGCCCAGGCAGTGATCTTGTAGGGTGTCAAAAACAGCAGGTCGACGTCTGAGGCAGGGGCCATTTCACCCCGGCCATAGCCTCCGACCGCGATCACCGCGATACGCTCGCCCCGGGTCGGGTTGGCCAAAGGATGCAGCAATTCGCCCGCCACATAAAGCGCCGTGGTCACCAGGCCGTCGGTTAGGAATGTGTAGGAGCGGGTCAAATTCCGCGCCGCAAAGGGGGCCGCGGCAAAGGCCGCGGCAATCGCCGCGCGCCCAGCCTTGTTTGCCGCCTTCAGGATCTTGACGGTTTCCCCGCGCAGGGCCGCGGGGGCGTTGTCTTCCGCCAGGGCCTTGATCTGCGCCCGGACCGCGGCGGCATCAAAGATGTCCGCGGGATCACAGATCAGCGGTCCCAGCGGTTCGGGAAAGCCGTTGGCCGCGTGTTGCGCGGCGCTGGCAGCGGGTTCAGAATCCGGCGCCGGTGAAGCTGCTTGGGGCAGGGTCAATGATCACGACCTTCTGTTCTTGGATGGTGGCAACCGCCAGGCCGCGCTCGTTGGTGCCATCAGACAGCAGGCGGAAGATGCCGCCGGCCCCCTGAAAACCGGCGCCTTGGGTCAGCGCGGCGGAGGTCAGGGCGTCCGATTTGCCAGCAGCCACCAGCGCGCCGATTGCGGCAATCCCGTCATAGGCCAGGCTGCCGATCGAATGCGGCGAACCGCCATAGCTCGCCTGGTAGCGGGCGCTGAACTGCTGCACCTTGCCCTGGTCGGGCATCGCAAACCAGCCGCCCTGTACGCCGGGCAAGGCCAGGGTCTGGGCCGGAATATCCCAACGGGTCAGGCCGATGTACTGCTTTTCTGCCGGATCCACACCGGCTTCGGGCAGCAGCTGAGCCAGCAGCGGCAAGGCGCCTGCGGTTGTCGAGGTCAGGAACACCGCATCCGCCTGGCGCGATTCATTGCGGATCGCCGGAATGGCGTTGATCACGCCCTGCTGCGACAGCTCATAGCCGACGCTGCCTGCAATATTGGCACCGGTCTGGCTGGCCGCGCGCTGAATGGCAGTGCGCCCGGCAACCCCGGCAGCATCGTTGCCGCCGACAATCAGAATGTTTCGCTTCCCATTACGGGCTGCAAAACTGGTCAGCCTGCGCGCAGTATTGTCAAAGGTCGGGCCCAGGATAAAGACATTGCCGCCGGCAATCGCAGGGTTGTTCGAGAAGGCCAGCACGTTCACGCCGCGCTGGCGTGCCGCGATGCCTGCGGCATTGGCGGCCTCGGCATAGACGGGGCCCAGGATGACACGGGCGCCGTCTTTCAGCGCCTGCTGCGCAGCACCCGAGGCCACTTCGGGGCTGCCGGCCGTGTCATAAACCCGCAGATCGATTTGCACGCCCTGCAGGTCGGCAATCGCCATGCGGGCAGCGTTCTCCAGGCTTTGCGCCAGCACGCTGTCGCCCTGCTGCGCCGAGCCGCGCGGGACCAGCAGCGCCACCGGCACAGGTTTGGACGTGTTGATTGTCGGGCCGGTGCCAAGAGAAACCGGGTCACAGGCGGTCAGGGCAATGGCGGAAAGTGCCGCGGCAGCTGTCAGTGCCGCCTTGCGGGCGCGTTTGAAAACAGCAAACATAATGGACTTGAAACTCCGTTCTCCCGGCGCCGCTGCGCCGTGTGGGTTTAAGGGCGGATCATAAACGACCAAAAAGGCGGGTCCAGCGTTGAATCACCAGAATGTCATATTGGCCCCAGGGCTTTACTTTGTTGCCACGCCCATTGGCACCGCCCGCGACATTACCCTGCGTGCGCTGGATGTGCTGGCCTCGGCAGATGTGCTTGCGGCTGAGGATACACGCTCGCTGCGCAAGCTGATGGAGATTCACGGTGTTCCATTAAGCGGGCGGCGGATCATTGCTTACCACGACCACAGCGGCGCCGGTGCACGTGGTAAACTGCTGGAGGCGGTGGCAGAGGGGAAATCCGTTGCCTATGCCTCTGAGGCCGGAATGCCGCTGATTGCCGACCCTGGCTATGATCTCAGCCGGGCGGCGGCAGAGGCAGGCCATACCGTCACTTGCGCGCCCGGCGCCTCGGCGGCGGCCACGGCGCTGACGCTGGCAGGGCTGCCCACGGATGCGTTCTTCTTTACCGGTTTCCTGCCCAATGCCTCCGGCGCCCGGCGCAAGCGGCTGGAGGAGCTGCGGGAAATTCCGGGCACGCTTATCTTTTATGAATCTCCCAAACGGGTGGCTGCTTCGGTGGCGGATATGGCTTTGGTGCTGGGCAACCGTCCTGCTGCAATGTGCCGCGAGCTGACCAAGAAGTTTGAAGAAGTCCGCCGTGCGCCGCTGACAGATCTGGCCTCTGGGCTGGAGGAAAAACCGGTCAAGGGCGAGATCGTGCTGCTGGTTGACCGGGCGCAGGAGCCTGAGGTGAGCGAGGGCGATCTGGAAAGCGACCTGCTCGCAGCACTTCAGGGCAATTCGGTCAAAGACGCCGCCGGAATCGTGGCTGAAATGCACGGGTTGCCGCGGCGCAAAATCTACCAGCTGGCACTGCAGCTGGCCAAGGGCGGCTGAACAATGCCCAGCACCCGCCAGCATCGCGGCGCCCGTGCCCATCTTGCCGGAGAGGCGGCGGAAGAGATTGTCGCACGCCACTATGAAAACCGCGGCTACGCTGTTGCGGAACGCCGCTGGCGGGGGGCGGGCGGCGAGATCGACCTGATCCTGCGCGGTCCGCAGGAACTGGTGTTTGTGGAAGTGAAACACAGCGCCACCAGCGCCGCTGCTGCTCTGCGCATCACGCCCCGGCAGGCAGAACGGATTTATGCCAGCGCCGGGCAATACCTGGAAAACGAACCCCAGGGACAACTGACCCCGGTCCGGTTCGACGCCGCGCTGGTGGACGGCACTGGCGCGGTGGAGATCATCGAAAACGCCTTCGGTTTGGACTGAACCAGGCCTGCCCCATTGAACCCTGGGGCGCGGTGGGCCATGTATCTGGCCAGTTTACAAGGGATACTGCCATGAAAATCGCCTTTCAGATGGACCCGGTCATGGGCGTGGACATCAACGCGGACAGCAGCTTCCGCCTGGCCGAAGAGGCGCAGGCGCGCGGGCATGATCTGTTCTACTACGCGCCCGATCAGCTGGCCTATCAGGAAGGCCGCATCACGGCCCGCGGGCATGACATGACCGTGCAGCGTGTGGCTGGGACGCCGGCGGTTCTGGGCGAAGAACGCGAAGTGGATCTGGAGGATTTCGACGTGATCTGGCTGCGCCAGGACCCGCCTTTTGACATGCACTACATCACCTCGACCCATTTGCTGGACATGCTGAAGGGCCGGGCGCTGGTGGTGAATGATCCGTTCTGGGTGCGCAATTACCCGGAAAAGCTGCTGGTTCTGACCTTCCCGGACCTGACCCCGCCGACCACCATTGCCCGCGATCTGCAGACCATCAAGGCGTTCAAGGAAAAGCATGGCGATGTGATTTTGAAACCGCTTTACGGCAACGGCGGTGCCGGCGTGTTCCGGCTGGATGCCAATGACCGCAACCTCACCTCGCTGCATGAACTGTTCACCGGTTTCAGCCGCGAGCCGCTGATCGTGCAGAAGTTTCTGCCCGACGTCAGCAATGGCGATAAACGGGTGATCCTGGTTGACGGCGAACCGGTCGGCGCCATCAACCGGGTGCCTGCGGCGGGTGAAACCCGTTCCAACATGCATGTGGGCGGACGCCCCGAGAAGATCGGGCTGAAGGAGCGTGATCTGGAGATCTGCGCCGCCATCGGCCCGCTGCTGCGCGAAAAGGGGCAGATTTTTGTCGGCATCGACGTGATCGGCGATTACCTGACCGAGATCAACGTGACTTCGCCGACCGGCATTCAGGAGCTGGAGCGGTTTGATGGCGTGAATATCGCCGAAAAGGTCTGGCAGGCGATCGAAGCCAAGATCAACTGATGAGCTGGCAGCGCCGGGCCCTGAACACATGGATGCGCTATGGCATGAAACCGGCGCTGCAAATGACCAGCAGCCCGGATCTGGCGCGCAAGGTCTTTGAGATCATGGCACCGCGCCTTTATCCGGCGCTGCCCTATACCCGGCTGCTGCCGCGGCCTGCGCCGATGCCGCTCACGCTGGTTTCCGCGGGCAGGCCGCGCCGTGGGAAGATCATTCTGTTCCTGCATGGCGGCGCCTATCTGGCAGGCAGCGCCCGTGCTTACCAGGGGATGCTGTCCCGTCTATCCCTGGCAGCGGGGCTGGAAATTGCTGTGCCCGATTACCGGCTGCTGCAGGACGCGCCTTTTCCGGCTGCGTTCGAAGATGCCCTGGCCGCCTGGCAGCATCTGCGCCAGTCGGGGTTTGCCGCTGCCGATATCCTGCTTGCCGGCGACAGTGCCGGCGGCGGGATGGCGCTGGCCTTGCTCGCCGCTCTTCTGGGGGAAGGGGAACGCCCGGCCGGCCTTGTGGCCTTTTCCCCCTGGTGCGATCTGACGCTGAGCGGGGCAAGTATTCAGGTCAACCGCTCCAGGGACGTGATCATCCCGGCAGGACGAATGAAGGAAGCCGTTGATCAGTATTTGGCAGGTGCAGACCCTTCGGATGCCCGCGCCTCTCCGTTGTTCGCTGACTTCCCGGACCCGCCGCCGGTGCTGATTCAGGCCGGAGACACCGAGGTATTGCTGTCAGATGCGCAGCGTATGGTGCAGCGACTGGAGGAGGCAGGCGGCGCTGTGCGGCTCAGCCTTTGGCGCGATGTGCCGCACGTCTGGCAATTTATGGCAGGGCATCTGCCCGAAGGGCAGGCTGCATTGGACGAAGCTGCTGCCTTTGCGGTTTCCGCCTTCGACGGCGGCTCAGCGGGTTGAGGGCAGCCTGAAGCTCAGCGCCTCGGCGAAATGCTGGCGTTGCACCCGGTCTTCGCAGGCCAGATCTGCAATGGTGCGCGCAACGCGCAGCACCCGGTGGTAGCCGCGGGCGCTGAGGCCGAACCGTTCGGCGGCACGCAGCAAAAGATCACGGCTCTCGGCACCCGGCGCCGCAACCTCTTCCAGCACAGCGCCTTCGGCGTCTGCGTTTTGGCGCAGGCCGGGATGGCTGCGGAACCGTTCCGTCTGCGTTTCCCGTGCAACTGCGATTCGTTGCGCCACCTGGGCCGAACCTTCGGCACAGGGTGGCAATTCCAGGTCGGACACATTCACCGGCGGCACGTCCAGATGCAAATCGAACCGGTCCAGCAGCGGGCCGGAAATCCGCCCCAGATAATCCGCGCCGCACATTGGTGCCCGCGAACAGGCCCGGTTGGCATCAGCCAGATATCCGCATTTGCAGGGATTGGCAGCGGCGATCAGCATAAAACGGCTGGGGTATTTCACATGGGCATTGGCACGTGCCACCATCACCTCTCCGGATTCAAGCGGTTGGCGCAGGGTTTCCAGAACCGGGCGGCCGAATTCCGGCAGCTCATCAAGAAACAGCACGCCATTGTGGGCCAGGCTGATTTCCCCCGGCTGCGCCCGCCGTCCGCCGCCTGCAATCGCCGCCATGGAGGCGGTGTGGTGCGGTTCGCGGAAAGGGCGGGCCCGGCTGATCCCGCCCGCATCGATCAGCCCGCATAAGGAGTGGATCATCGACGTTTCCAATGCCTCGGCAGGCGACAGCGGCGGCAGGATCGATGGCAGCCGTGCCGCCAGCATCGATTTGCCGGATCCGGGCGGGCCGATCATCAGCATGTGGTGACGTCCTGCGGCAGCAATCTCCAGCGCTCTCTTGGCTTGCTCCTGGCCTTTGACGTCACGCAGGTCCTTGCCGCCAAGCCCGCTGAGGGCTTCACCCGGCGCGGACGGTTCAATGCGCCGCTGGCCGGTGAAATGCTGGACCACACCGGTCAGCGTGGCTGCACCGATGACCTGTGCCGCATCGACCCAAGCGGCCTCAGGTCCGGACGGTTCCGGGCAGAGCAGCATGCGCCCTTCCTCAGCCGCGGTAACGGCTGCGGGCAGGGCGCCCGCGACAGGCATCAGCTGGCCGTCCAGCGACAGTTCACCCAGGGCTATGGTTTCTTCGGCCTTTTCCGCTGGGATGATTCCGATCGCTGCCAGCAAGGCCAGCGCAATCGGCAGGTCGAAATGGCTGCCTTCCTTGGGCAGGTCCGCGGGTGACAGGTTGATGGTGATCCGGCGGGAGGGCAGGGCGATCGACATCGCCGCAAAGGCCGCCCGCACCCGTTCACGGGCTTCGGAGACGGCCTTGTCCGGCAATCCGACCACCGAGAAGGCTGGCAGGCCGGGGGCGACGGCGCATTGCACCTCGACCAGCCGGGCCTCAACCCCTTGAAAGGCAACTGTGTACGACCGTGCCGTCATTTCTTCCCGCCCCTTCTGGTTCAGGGAGAAATGCTTGATGATCGTGGTTTCCGAAGTGTTAACGTCAGTGGTGCCGCCCGGCGAATTCACGCAGAATTCGCGCTTGCCGCCGGTTCAGTCCAGGGACCAGGGCCGCCGCGGCAGATCCCGCGCATAAGGCTCCGGGTCATAGCTGACCTCATGCGCCTGCTCTTGCCAGCGCAGTACTGCCGGGTCGGACAGCAGCAGCTTGCAATAGGCACGCGTGGCGGCAGAAACCGGCAGCCCGTAACCGATGATGCGTGCGGCAACCGGGGTATAGAACACATCCGCCAGCGAATATTCTCCGAACAGACAGCCCGCTGACTGGCCGGACACCTGGCGCGCATGGGCAAACAGCGTTTCGATCCGGTCCAGATCCGCCTGAACCGCGCTGGACGTCTCAAACCCTTCGTAGATATGCGCCAGCTGCATCGGGCATTCGCCGCGCAGCGCGCTAAAGCCCGCAACCATTTCTGCCGCCAGCCAGCGTGCAGCGGCGCGCTGCGCCGGGTCCGCGGGCCAAAGCCCGGCGTCCGGGTTCTGTTCGGCCAGTGTCTCGGCTATCGCCAGGCTTTCGCCAACAACTGTGCCTTCAGGCGTGCGCAACGCGGGCACCAGCCGTGCCGGGGCCAGATGCGCCATCTCTTTCGCCATGGTTCCTGAGTACAGCCCCACCAGATGCACTGTGTGGGGAAGGGAGAATTTTTCGAGCATGAGCCAGCCGCGCAATGACCAGCTGGAGAACATGCGGTCGCCGATATAAATTTCATAAGCCATGCGCAAAGGCTAACGCGTGGCATCTAATTTAGAAATGGAATGTTTTTGATGGGGTTGATCACGGGCAATGATTGATTGAGCCCGTCTGCCAGCCCGCAGATCCCAGAATGATTTCACTTACCGACAGGTTGTCGATCCGATGGCTGAAAGCCTCTTCTGATGTCAGCAGCTCTGCCCGCTGAATCTGGGTCAGGATTTGACCGAAATGCCCCACGACAATCAAGTTGCGCCCCTGATTCGCGTTGATCAGCCCGTCAATTGCCGCGTTCACCCGGTTGCAGGCCTGATTCCAGCTCTCGCCGCCCGGCGGCGTTACATCGCCCGGCGTCTCCCAATAGGCCCGGATCCGGTCCGGGTCTTCGGCGTCGACTTCGGCCCAGGTTCTTAGCTCCCAAGCGCCGAAATGGATCTCGCGCAGCGCCTCAGCATGGGGAATCCGCTGACGGCTGCCTTGGATGGCGCTGGCGGTTTCCACTGCGCGGGAAAGATCGGACGACACGATCAACGCGTCCGCCGGCAAGTAATCCGACAGGCGTTTCAGCGCGGCGGTGTCAGACAGATCCGCGGGCAAGTCGGACCAGCCAACCATGCATTTGGCGTGTGTCGGCCCGTGCCGCACCAGGAAAAGCCGGGCTGTCATAACGCCCCCTTCAGCACCAGCGGCAGCCCGGCGGTCACTTGCACAACAGTTTCTGCACGCGCTGCCAATGCGATATTGAGCCGTCCCTGCGCTTCGCGGAAGCGGCGGGCCAGCTTGTTCTCAGGCACGATGCCAAGACCGGTTTCGTTGGAAACGATCACCAGATCCGCGCGGCAGCGGCCGATTGCTGCCAGCAAGTCCCCTTGCGCAAGCTCCAGATCATGTTCCGCCAGCAGATGGTTGGTCAGCCACATGGTGGCACAGTCCATCAGGCAGATTTGCCCCGCAGTCAGCGCGTCCAGAACCCTGCTGGCCGTTTCCGGTTCCTCAACAGTTGTCCAGCCTTGCCCTCTTTGTTTGAGGTGGCGGGACACTTTTTCGCGCATTTCACTGTCAAAAATTTGTGCAGTAGCCCAGTAAACCCTGTCTTTTTCAGCGTTTATGCAGAGCTGCTCGGCAAAGGCCGACTTCCCAGAGGCCGCCCCCCCTAGAATAAAAGTTACATTTGCAGGCATTTTTTGCTAACCTGTAAGAACGAAGCCGTTCCTGTGGGTAAACGCAGGGCCCGGTTAAGACAAGAGACCGCAGTATCCCGGGGTTCCACTTATTAAGGCCGGGAAAGTCTGCACAGGGGCCAAAAAACCATTTTGCTTTTCCATTTTTGGCCTGTGGATGTGCCAAGAGTCGTATCCAGTGCACTGATACTGTCGGCCTACAGAAGACCCGGGCTCAACTCTAGTTCTATGCGCGTCTCCAAGGCGGCAGTTTGTTAATTAGTTTCCGGGGGGAAATAAAATGGCACTAGATTCCACATTCGAAAACCCATTGCCGCGGCAGGCAATGAAGGCAGAGCTTTTGGATGCCGAAACTGAACGGCGTCTGGCCTATGCGTGGCGCGATGACCGCGATGTGAAGTCGCTGCACCGGCTCATCAATGCGTATATGCGCCTGGCGATTTCCATGGCGGCCAAGTTCAAGCGGTACGGGGCGCCGATGAACGATCTGATCCAAGAGGCGGGCCTGGGCCTGATGAAGGCAGCCGACAAATTCGACCCGGACCGGGGGGTGCGGTTCTCGACCTATGCAGTCTGGTGGATCAAAGCATCGATCCAGGACTACGTCATGCGCAACTGGTCGATGGTGCGCACAGGTTCTACGTCGTCGCAGAAATCGCTGTTCTTCAACATGCGCCGGGTGCAGGCGCAGCTGGAGCGCGAGGCGCGTGCCTCGGGCGCGCGGCTGGACCGGCATCAGTTGCATCAGAAGATTGCGACTGAGATCGGGGTGCCGCTGCGCGATGTTGAGATGATGGAGGGGCGCCTGTCCGGTGCCGACTTTTCGCTCAACGCCGTGCAGTCCACCGATGAAGAGGGCCGCGAGTGGATCGACGCTCTGGAAGATGACACGTCTCAGGCCGATGAACTGGTGCAGGAGCGGCACGACCGCCGCCAGCTGCGCAAATGGCTGGTATCTGCGTTGCAGGCGTTGAATGACCGTGAGCGCTTTATCATCACAGAACGCAAGCTGCGCGAACGCCCGCGCACTTTGGAAAGTCTGGGAACCGAACTGGGGCTTTCCAAGGAACGGGTCCGCCAGCTGGAGGCCGGGGCGTTCCAGAAAATGCGCAAATGCCTTGAAGGCCAGTCGCGCGAGGTGCACAGATTGCTTTCATGAGAAAGCAGATCAACTTCATGAAAATCATGCTAAGCGCCGCCGGTCTGGCGGCGCTTAGCATGTCTGGCGCCCGGGCCGGCGACCTGCCCGCGGCGGCCCGGTTTCTAAGCGGAGCGGATGTTGCGGTTCTCGGGGAGGTGCATGACAATTCTGTGCATCACCAGCGGCAGGCAATGCTGCTGGCAGAGCTGCAGCCAAAGGCGGTGGTCTGGGAGATGATCACTGCCGAGCAGGCAGCTGCACTGGATCCTGAAACGCTGGCGAACGCTTCGCTGACGGCACAACAGCTGGATTGGCTGAATTCCGGCTGGCCGGACTTCAGCCTGTATGCGCCGGTGTTTGCAGCTGCTGCCAATGCCCGCCAGTATGGTGCACAGGTGCCACGGGCAGAGGCTGCGGAAGCTTTGGAACGCGGTGCGGCTGCCTATTTCGGGACTGAAGACGCGGCCCGCTTTGGCCTTGATCAGCCGCTGCCGGAGGCGGAACAGGCCGCGCGCGAGGCGGACCAGCAGGTCAATCACTGCAATGCGATGCCGGTGGAGATGCTGCCTGTCCTGGTGGACTTCCAACGCCTGCGGGACGCCGCCCTGGCAAAGGCTGCGGATACCGCGCTTGCGGAAACCGGCGGCCCCGTGGCCGTGATCACCGGCAATGGCCATGCCCGCACCGACCGCGGGCTGGCGGTCTATTTGGCCAGGGCCCGTCCCGCGGTGCAGATCCGCAGCTTGGGCCAGTCCGAGGGCGGGCAGATCAGCGGGACATTTGATCTGCTGCTTGACGCGGGCGCGGCCAGCCGTCCGGATCCCTGCCTGGCCTTCCAAAGCGGCGGCTGAAAGTCTCTGCGCAGTACAGGGCCGGTCTGTTTGGAAACGGTACCGCGCCGTGCGCAGCACGGCGCCCGGCCCAACTTCGCCAGGGGCAGGGGCCGCGGGTCCGTGCCGCGCGGTGGCGGGAGCCTTTGCTTTGGCTTCGGCCTTCCCCCGCTTGGAAAACCGTTTCACACTTTCGCCGCAGCGCAGTAAGGTCGCGGGAAACGGGACAAGGGCGGACAAATGCTGGCTGGCAGACATATTCTTCTGATTATCAGCGGCGGCATCGCGGCCTATAAGTCGCTGGAGCTGATCCGCCGCTTGCAGGACAAGGGTGCGCGCGTGACCCCGGTTCTGACCAAGTCCGGCGCGGAATTTGTAACGCCCCTGTCGGTCTCGGCACTCGCCGGAACCGCTGTGCATCAGGAGTTGTTCGATCTGACGTCCGAGGCCGAGATGGGCCACATCCAGCTTTCGCGCAGCGCCGACCTCTTGGTGGCGGCACCGGCCACGGCGGATCTGATGGCCAAGATGGCGCAGGGTCTGGCAAACGATCTTGCCTCGACCCTGCTGCTGGCCACCGACACCCCGGTACTGCTGGCGCCTGCCATGAATGTGCGGATGTGGGAGCATCCGGCGACACAACGCAACATCGCGATTCTGAAGGAGGATGGGGTGTCTTTCGCGGGTCCGAATGACGGCAGCATGGCCTGCGGTGAATTCGGCCCGGGCCGGATGGCGGAACCGGATGAGATCCTGACTGCGATCACCGCCAAGCTTTCGGATGGGCCATTGAAAGGCAAACGCATCCTGGTGACCTCCGGCCCGACGCATGAGCCGATCGACCCGGTGCGCTATATAGCCAACCGCTCCTCAGGGGCGCAGGGGGCGGCGGTGGCCCGTGCTCTGCGCGAAGCTGGCGCGGAAGTGGTGTTCATCACGGGCCCGGCGGCGGTGCGCCCGCCTGAGGGCGTGCAAGTGGTGCCGGTGGAAAGCGCCCGCGAGATGGAGGCGGCAGTGCAGGCGGCTTTGCCAGCCGATGCCGGCGTATTTGCCGCCGCGGTGGCGGACTGGCGGGTCGCCAGCGCCTCGGACCGCAAGTTGAAGAAGTCCAAGGACGGGCTGCCGGTGCTGGAATTTGCAGAAAACCCCGACATTCTGAAGACTGTGTCCCAGATGACCAAGGGCCGTCCGCCCCTGGTGGTCGGCTTTGCCGCCGAGACCAACGACGTGGTGGAAAACGCCACCGCCAAGCGCAAGCGCAAGGGCTGCGATTGGATTGTTGCAAATGATGTTTCGCCCGCAACCGGCATCATGGGCGGCAGCGAAAACGCCGTGGTCCTGATCTCTGATGACGGCGCCGAGGAGTGGCCGCGGATGGGCAAGGATGACGTCGCCCGCAAGCTGGCTGCGCGGATCGCTGCGGCGCTGGCCGGGTGAATTTGAGTATTTGAACAAAAGAGAAGCAGGGGGCGGGGATGGTAACAATCCGTGTGATCCACAACGAAGATGCGGACCGGGATGTGCCGCTGCCCGCATATGAGACCGCAGGCGCTGCGGGCGCGGACCTTCGCGCCAATCTGCCGGGCGGGGGCACACTGACGCTTGAACCGGGGACGCGGGTGCTGGTGCCAACCGGGCTGCGCATCGAAATTCCTGCAGGTTACGAGGTGCAGATCCGCCCGCGCTCGGGGCTTGCCCTGAAGCACGGGATCACTCTGCCCAACACGCCTGGCACAATCGACTGCGACTACCGCGGGCCGCTAGGGGTGATTCTCTTGAATGCGGGGCAGGCGCCCTTTGAAATCCGCCATGGCGAACGCATCGCGCAGATGGTTGTGGCGCCAGTGCTGCAAGCCCGGTTTGAGCTAGCGGAGACGCTCTCCGGCACCACCCGCGGCGACGGCGGCTTTGGTTCGACCGGGCGCGGCTGATGCTGCGCATTCTGATCCTGGCGGCGCTGATCTGGTGGGGCGGGCGATTCCTTGGCCTGCCGCGCAATCTGCGTTTTGGTTTGCTGGCAGTGCTGTTTGCGGCAGTGCTGGCAGCTCAGCTGACCCTGCCGGACGGGCACGCCTTGCGGGAAGGCACCGGGGGCTCGGCAGCGCCTTGGCTTCTGTTGGGCGGTTTTGCCATTGTGGCTGGCCTCTATGCGCGTATCGTGGCCGGCCTGAAGACCCGCGCCCAGCCTCAGGAAACGAAGATGAGCCAGCCTGCCAGCACCTTCACCGAAAGCGAGCTTGACCGCTATGCCCGTCATATTGTCCTGCGGGAACTGGGCGGGCCGGGACAGAAGAAGCTGAAGCAGGCCAAGGTACTGGTGATTGGCGCTGGCGGCCTTGGTGCGCCTGCGCTGCAATATCTGGCCGCCGCGGGGGTGGGCACCATCGGGGTGATCGACGACGATGTGGTCGACAATGCCAATCTGCAGCGTCAGGTGATCCACCGGGATGCAGACATCGGCAAGCCCAAGGTGTTTTCGGCTCAGGCCGCGATGCAGGCACAGAACCCTTACGTCGAGGTGCGCCCTTTCAGCCGCCGCCTGACGGAAGAGGTCGCGGAGGAACTGTTCGCGGAGTATGATCTGATCCTGGACGGCACCGACAATTTCGAAACCCGTTACCTCGCCAACCGTACCGCAGTGGCGCTGCGCAAGCCGCTGATCTCTGGCGCGCTGTCGCAATGGGAAGGACAGCTGAGCGTCTTTCACCCGGCCCAAGGCGGACCCTGCTATCAGTGCATTTTCCCCGAGACGCCTGCGCCCGGGCTTGCCCCCAGTTGCTCAGAGGCCGGGGTGATCGGTCCGCTGCCCGGTGTTGTCGGGTCAATGATGGCGATGGAGGCGGTCAAGAAGATCACTGGTGCCGGTGCGGCTCTGCAAGGCGAGATGCTGATCTACGACGGGCTTTATGGCGAAACCCGCAAGATCCGCATGGCCAGGCGGCCGGATTGTCCGGTCTGCGGCAGCGCCGGACACTCCTGACGGGACCTCCCTGTGAACGAAGCCTATTTCATTTCGCTGCTCTGCGGCGCCTTGTTCGGCGGCCAGCCGGAAACAGTGCATCAGTTCACCTATCCCGGCGGTGCGGCGTCGATCCGCACAGATTGCGAGAATAGTAACCGGGTTATTGAGTTCGGTCTCGACAAGCGCAGCAGCCTGGACAGCATTCAGCAGGCGTTGTTCGCGGCAGAGATCACCGGCAAGGAGCCGGTGGTGGTTCTTATCGATACCGATAGCCGAATGGGCCGTTTCGAGTGGCGCATCGCCCGGGCGGCCAATATCGCGGATGTGCCGATCCGCATTGTGCCAGCGGCGCTGACCAAAGGCGATGGCGCGGGCGGCTGACCCGCCTGCGCCACAAGGTCAGAGCAACCGGTTCAGACCGGCAATCAGATCGTCGCTGCCTTCCAGACCGGCAGACAGGCGGAATAAGGTCTCCATCAGCTCTGCCGCCTCCATCAAGAGCGCCAGCGAACGGCGGGGGGCCAACGCTCGGCATAGTGAGTGACCTGCAGCTGGCCGATCATCTACTGCGCCACGGCCTGCCCTGCGGCAGGCCAGCGCCTGGCATGCAATCATGCCGGACATATTCGGCATCTGCGCCTGCACTGGGTCCCGCTGCGGGTGTGTGCCCAGCCATTGCAAGCCCAATTGCAGCCCTCCGGTTTTCCCGTTAGCGTTCCCAGCAAAGGAGACCCGTATATGTCCAATCCGCTTCTGTCCCGCTGGGAAACGCCGTTTGAAATTGCCCCGTTCAATAGCATCTCTGACGACGATTTTGCCCCTGCGCTGGAGCAAGCTCTTGCGGCGCACACCGCACAGATCGACACCATCGCAAACAGCAGCGAGGCGCCTGGTTTTGCTAATGTGATCGAGGCGCTGGAAACCCCCTGCCGTGAGCTGGAGCAGGTGCTGGGCGTGTTCTTTACCGTGGCCGGTGCCGACAGCAACCCCAAGCGCGAAGAGCTGCAGCGGGCGTTCTCGCCCAAACTTGCCGCGCATTTCTCGGCGATCACCGCCAACAAGGCGCTGTATGCACGGGTCAAGGCGGTCTGGGATCAGCGCGAGGCGCTGGATCTGACGCAGGAGCAGCAGCGCGTCCTGATGCTGACCCACCGCGGCTTTGTCCGCGGCGGCGCAGCACTGGAAGGCGGAGCCGATAATCGGATGCAAGAGATCAAAGGACGGCTGGCCACTCTTGGCACAGAGTTCACCCAGAACCTGCTGGCGGATGAGCGGGACTGGTTCATGGAGCTGTCCGAAGACGATCTGGAAGGCTTGCCGGAATTCGTGATCAGTGCCGCCCGTGCCGCCGGCGAAGAAATGGGCAAAGACGGCCCGGTGGTGACACTCTCGCGGTCCTTGATAACGCCGTTTCTGCAGTTCTCCCCGCGCCGGGATCTGCGCGAGAAGGCCTTTAACGCCTGGGCCGCCCGCGGTGCGGGTGGCGGCAGGACAGACAACCGGGCCATCGCAGCGGAAACTCTGCAGCTGCGCGAGGAGCGTGCGCAGCTATTGGGTTATGAAAATTTTGCGGCCTACAAGCTGGAAACAGAAATGGCCAAGACGCCGGACGCGGTGCGCGGGCTGCTGATGGATGTTTGGGGCCCGGCCAAGTCCCGCGCAGAGGCCGACGCAAAGGTGCTGACCGCGATGATGCAGGCGGACGGTATCAATGGCGATCTGGAGCCCTGGGACTGGCGCTACTACGCCGCAAAGCGCCGCAAGGCCGAGCATGACCTGGATGAGGCGGCGCTGAAACCTTACCTGCAGCTTGACCGGATGATCGAAGCCAGCTTCGTCTGCGCAAACCGCCTGTTCGGATTGGAGTTTGCACCGCTGGATGTACCGCTCTACCACCCGGATTGCCGCGCCTGGGAAGTGACCCGCAACGGCGAACATATCGCGGTCTTCATTGGCGACTATTTTGCCCGCGGCTCGAAACGCTCCGGCGCCTGGTGTTCGGCAATGCGGCAGCAGGCCAAGTTCCCCGAGGTGCAGGCGCCGGTGGTGATCAACGTCTGCAACTTCGCCAAGGGCGATCCCGCGCTGCTGTCCTGGGATGATGCCCGCACCCTGTTCCACGAGTTCGGCCACGCGTTGCATCAGATGCTGTCGGATGTGACCTATGAAAGCATCTCCGGCACCTCGGTCGCGCGCGACTTTGTGGAACTGCCCAGCCAGCTTTATGAACACTGGCTGGAAGTGCCGGAGGTGCTGCAGGAGTATGCCACCCACGCGGAAACCGGCGAACCGATGCCGCAGGAGATGCTGGAGAAGGTGCTGGGTGCATCCAATTTCGACATGGGCTTCCAGACGGTGGAATATGTGGCCTCAGCACTGGTGGATCTTGCGTTCCACGATGGCGCGGCGCCGACCGATCCGATGGCGAAACAGGCCGAAGTGCTCGAAACCATCGGCATGCCCCGTGCCATCACCATGCGCCACGCCACCCCGCATTTCGCTCATGTCTTTGCCGGCGATGGCTATTCCTCAGGCTACTACAGCTACATGTGGTCCGAGGTGATGGATGCCGACGCCTTTGCAGCCTTTGAAGAAGCCGGCGGCGCCTTTGATGCGGAACGCGCCAAAGCCCTGGAAGAGCACATCCTCTCAACCGGCGGATCTGTCGATCCGGCAGACCTCTACACTGCCTTCCGCGGCCGTTTGCCGGGGGTGGAAGCGCTGCTGAAAGGCCGCGGGCTGGCTGCGGAATAACAGGCGTTCCGTTGGGCGCGGCATTGGCATTGGGTATATAAGACCAGAAAGAAGCAGAAGGGCCTTTGGCTTCTTTCTGGTCATCAATACCTTGGGGTGAGCGCCGCAGGCGCGAGGGGCAACGCCCCTAGTACCCGAGACTGCGGTCCACCAGATGCAACAGCGGCTCGCCTGCCTCATTGCGGCGGATGTTTTCAGCGATCACCTCGGCAGCGGTGCTTTCGCGGGTTTCCGATGCGATATGCGGCGTCACTGTCACATTCGGATGCGCCCAATAGGGATGTTCCGGCGGCAGCGGCTCAACGCGGAACACATCTAATGTCGCATGCCCGATCCGGCCGCTGCCGAGTGCTGCCAGCAGGGCGTCATCATCTATCAGCGGTCCGCGGCCCGGGTTGATGATCTTTGCCCCCTTGGGCAGCATGGCTAGGGTCTCTGCATTCAGCGTGTTTTCGGTGGCGGGGGTGTCCGGCAGCAGCAGGATCACAATGTCCGCCTGCGCCAGCGCCGCCTTCAGCCCGTCGGCTCCGGCATGGCAGGTGACGCCGTTGATTTCCTTTTGGCTCCGGCTCCAGCCTGAGACCTGGAACCCGAGCGCAGCCAGCGCCCTGGCCGAGGCTGTTCCCAGCGCCCCCAGGCCCAGCACCGTCACGCAGCGGTCCCTGGCCAATGGCGGCGCCTGCGGCTCCCAGTGGCCGTTTTGCCCGTGGATATGCGCATCCATTCCCAAGTGATAGCGCAGAGTGTGGCCAACCACCCATTCGGTCATGCCTTGTTCCAGCCCGGTATCCACCATCCGGGTGAGCGGCACCGTCAGCGACTTGTTTGGCACAATCTTTTCAACGCCGGCCCACATGCTCAGTACAGCTTTCAGTCTGGTGAACGGCGTGAAATCACTGATCGGGCCGCTGGGGGCATAGACGATGTAATCCACGTCTTCCGGAGCGAAGTCATTGCGCAGATCGGCATCTACGCCCAGCCGGGCAAGCTCTGCCTTCAAGAGCGGCTCATAGGCGGGCCAGCCATCGGGGCGGCCTGCAAACAGGATATTTGCGGTCATGGAAACTCCCTTGCGTCTTAATTCTTATCGTGACGATTGGCGCGGGCGGTGGATATGGGCGCTTTGCACAATGCCGAAGGCCCCGAGCAGCACAAGCATTGCCGAGCCGCCGTATGAGACCATCGGCAGCGGCACGCCGACCACTGGTGCCAGCCCCATCACCATCGACATGTTGACGGCAAAGAACAGGAAGAAGGTGATGGCAATGCCCAGGATCACCAGCGAAGAAAACCGGTCTTTGGCGGCAATCGCCGAGGCAATGCAGAACAGGATGATCAGCATGTAAATGAACAGAAGGGTAACACCGCCGATGAAGCCGAACTCCTCCGCCAGGGTGGTAAATATAAAGTCGGTGTGTTTTTCCGGCAGGAAGTTCAGCCGCGATTGCGTGCCCTGCATGAAACCCCGCCCGGACCAGCCGCCGGATCCTAGCGCAATCTGCGACTGGGTGATGTGATAGCCCGCGCCTAAGGGATCCTGCGAGGGGTCCATAAAAGTGTCGATGCGGCGGAACTGGTAGTCCTTCAACAACTGCCAGTCGGTGCCGCGGCTTTGGAACACCGCGCTGACCAGCCCCACGCCGGCAGCAATCACCGCCACGAAATAAGCCCAATGCACGCCCGCAAGGAACATCACCCCGCCGCCCGCGGCCATCAGCAGGATCGAGGTGCCAAGGTCCGGCTGTTTCAGCACCAGCGCCGTCGGCAGCAGGATCAGAAACACAGGCAGCAGAACCCACAAGGGCCGCGAGGTCTTCTCGGCAGGCAGCCAGTCGTAATAGGCGGCCAGCAGCATCACCAGGGCGATCTTGGTCACCTCCGAGGGCTGCAGCCGCATGAAACCGATGTCGATCCAGCGCTGCGCACCCATGCCCACGGTGCCGAACAGCTCCACCGCGACCAGCAGCGCCAGGGAGCCAAGATAGGCCAGCACCGAGACATTGCGCCAGAACCAGATCGGGATCATCGCCACCACAAACATGACACCCAGGCCCAGGGCAAAGCGTTTGACCTGCGGTTCGACCCAGGGGCTGAATGAGCCGCCGGCCACCGAATAGAGCATCAGGAAGCCGACGCTGGAGACCGTGATCAGCAGCAGCGTCAGCCCCCAGTTCAAATACAGTATTTTGCGCAGGCCGGAGGGTGTCGATTTGGCGTGATACTCAAGATAGCTCATGCCTTGCTGCTCCTGCTGCCCAGGGGACGCTTGACGCGCTCGCGCTCCAGCCGCTCCTGCTGCGCCTTGATGCGGCTGCGGTCCCCTTTGGGGTAGGCCTCCAGCGGCGGGGTGCCATTGTAAAGCGCCTGCAGCAGCACGTCGCGGGCAATCGGCGCCGCCGCTCTGGAGCCGCCGCCGCCATGTTCAACCACCACGGCAACCGCGTACTTCGGGTTATCATAGGGGGCAAAACACACGTACAGCGCATGGTCGCGCCGGTCCCAGGGCAGATCCTCGTTGCGGATCACTCCGGCTGCCCGTTCGGCGGCGGTGATGTTGCGCACCTGGCTGGTGCCGCTCTTGCCGGCCATCCGTATGTTGTCAGCGATGATACGGGACCGGTAGCCGGTGCCCCGGCGGTCGTTGCTGACCGAATACATGCCGCGCCGCACCATGCGCAGGCTGTTTTCGCTGACATCCAAAGGATCGCCCGCGCCGCTGGGCAGTTCCACCCCGTCCAGCGATTTCAGCAGTCGCGGCGTTACACTGCGCCCGGTGGCGATCCGCGCGGTCATCACCGCCAGCTGCAGCGGAGAGGCGAGCGTGAAGCCCTGGCCGATCGAGGAGTTCGCGGTATCGCCGATCAGCCAGTCCTTGCCATATGAGCGGGCTTTCCATTCCTTGGTCGGGGTGATCCCCTGGGCCACCGCCGACATTGGCAGGTCATGCTTGATGCCGAGGCCGAATTTGTTGGCCATGGCTGAGATATTGTCGATCCCGGTCTTGATCGCCACGTCGTAGTAATAGACATCGCAGGACCGTTTCAGCGAGGTGTTGAGGTCCACATGCCCGTGGCCCGCCCGCTTCCAGCAGTGGAACCGGCGGCCCGCAACCTTCAGATGGCCCGGGCACCACACAGTTTCCTCCGGCCCGATCACGCCTTGTTCCAGCGCCGCCAGCGCAGTGATCATCTTGAAGGTGGAGCCGGGCGGGTAGGTGCCCTGCACGGTTTTGTTGGAAAGCGGGCGGTAGTTATCTTCGGTCAGCATCCGGTAGTCAGCGACTGAGATCCCGCGCACAAACAGGTTGGGGTCAAAACTGGGCGAAGAGCAGATCGCGCGGATGTCGCCGTCTTCGCAGTCGATTACCACCGCAGCGGCGCTTTCGCGGCCCAGCCGCGCCTGGACGTAATTCTGCAGCTCCGCGTCGGTGGTCAACTGCATATCAGCGCCGGAAATACCCTCGCGCCGGTCCAGCTCGCGCATCACCCGGCCGGTGGCGTTGACCTCGACCCGCTTGGCGCCGGCCTTGCCGCGCAGCACGTCCTCGCGCTTGGCCTCGAACCCGACCTTGCCGATCTGGAAGCGCGGGATCAGCAGCACCGGCTCGGGGTCTTCCATCTTGCTGAGGTCGTAATCGGAGACCGGGCCGACATAGCCCACCACATGGGCAAAATCGCCCAACTGCGGATAGACCCGTGTCAGGCCCACCTCCGGTGTGATGCCAGGCAGGGCCGGGGCGTTCACCGCCACCTTGGAGATATCCTCCCAGCCGATCCGGTCGGCCAGCGTGATCGGCAGGAACGGCGGCGAGCGGCGCATCTCGGTGCGGGCGCGTTCCAGGTCTTCCGGGTCCAGCGGCAGCAGGCTCGACAGCTTGTCGATCACCGCCTCGACGTCGCCGGCGTCCTCGGGCACCACAGTAATCCGGTAGGACGGCGAGTTCTGCGCAATGATCAGCCCGTTGCGGTCGAATATCTGACCGCGGGCAGGCGGCAGCAGGCGGATGTTGATCCGGTTCTCTTCGGCCAGCAGTCGGAACTCATCCGCTTGATCCACTTGCAGAAAGCGCATCCTTGCTGCCAGACCGCCGGCAAAGGCCAGCTGCAGACCGCCCAGCAGCAGTGCCCGCCGGGTCATCTTGCCATGAGAGGCGTCCAGGTCCTTGGAATTGCGTTTCATCGGCGGCTCATCAGAGTTTCGGCCTCGGAAGGGGACAATTTGCGCACGCCCAGAATAGCCTGGCTGACCCAAACTGCCAGCGGATAGGCGGCAATGGTCACCACAATCTGGATCACGGTCAGGCTAAGCGGCGCTTGCTCCACGCCAAACATCACAAGAACCAGCCGGTTCAATGCGGCAATCCCGATCAGGGTCACGCCGGCTGCCAGCCACTCGCTGGCGAATGTGCTTTCCCGGTGCGGGGCCGCACGCGCCTTCAGGAACTCGCAGGCCAGCACCGTCAGCAAGGCCAGCAATCCAGGCGGGCGCTGAAACAGCAGATCGGCCAGCAGCATGACCAGCGCAATCGACAGCGCAGGCACAAAGTCGGGGCGGCGCATCGACCAGGTCATGGCCAGCAGCAGCAGGAAATCCGGCGGTGCCCAAAACCGCGGTTCAGTGTCCAAGGGCAGCAGGTGGAAGAACATGATCAGCAGCGCCAGTGCGGGAAAGGCTGCGCGCATAGTCCAGATCCGGGCGGGCGAGGTATTAGCCATTGCCGACCTCAGCAGTGCCCTCAACGCTGCCGTCTCCCAGCCCATCTGGCCGCGGCTGCGGAACCGGATCACCCGGGGCGGCGCCCACCAGCCCGCCGGGATCCTGGATCACCTCGGTGCCGTGGTGGCGCAGCACCCGCAGAAACTCCAGCCGGCTGTAATCGGCGGACAGCCGCACCCGCATCCGGCCCGAGCGGTCCTTGGCCACCTGGCCGATCAGCAGGCCCGCCGGAAACACTGATCCATCGCCGGAGGAGATCACCCGGTCGCCGGGCCGCACCAGATCAGGGTTTTCCAGAAAACTCAGCACTGGTGCGGCGCTGTTGTCACCGGTGACCAGCGAGGTCTGTCCGGAGGGTTGAATGGTTGCTGGAACGGCGCTGGCGGCATCGGTCAGCAGAATCACGCGTGCAGTGTCGCGCCCGGTGCCGGAAATCCGGCCCACCAGCCCGATCCCGTCCATCGCCGCCCAGCCGTCATGCACCCCGTCGCGGCTGCCCACATTCAGAAGCACAGACTGACGGAAGGGGGAGCCGCTGTCGGCCATCACCACCCCGGTGATATAGGTGAGCTGCGGGTCCAGCCGCACGTTGTTGAAATCCAGCAGCCGGGCGTTTTCCTGTTCCAGCTGCAGCGCCGCCTCTTTCCAGGCCCGCATCTGCCGCAGCTCGCTGCGCAGTTCGCGATTCTGCTCGGCCAGCCGCTGATAGCTTTGGAAATCGCGCACCAGGTTGACAGCGGCAGTGACTGGCACCATGGCCCAGTCCATGCTGGGCACCACCTTGTCCGCCACCTGGGCGCGGAACCGTTCCACTCTTGGGCTGTCGATCCGCCAGACGATAAACACTGCAGCCAGGCACAGGCAAAGCACCGCTGTCAGCAGACGCCGCAGCGGGGTTGCATACTCGTCGCGCTGTGACTTGTCCTTTGCCACGTCTCTCCTTCCAGCCGCCCCTCCAGCATCCTGTCAGCTGGCGCCGTTCCGGCGGTCAGGGGCGTTCAGCTGTCGTAGTCGATGGCGTGGGCCAGCTGCTTTTCGTATTCAAGCGCCTTGCCGGTTCCCAGCGCCACGCAGTTGAGACTTTCGTCAGCGATGGATACGGCCAGGCCGGTCTGTTCGCGCAGGGCCAGGTCCAGATCACCCAACAGCGCGCCGCCGCCGGTGAGCATCACGCCGCGGTCGACGATGTCGGCGGCCAGGTCCGGCGGCGTGGTTTCCAGCGCGGTCATCACCGCTTCGCAGATCTGCTGCACCGGCTCGGCCAGCGCTTCGGCCACCTGGGCCTGGGAAATCTCGATTTCCTTCGGCACGCCATTCAGCAGGTCGCGGCCGCGGATCTGCATCGACTGGCCGCGGCCATCGTCGGGCATCCGGGCGGTGCCGATGGAGGTTTTGATGCGTTCAGCGGTAGCTTCACCCACCAGCAGGTTCTGCTGGCGGCGCAGGTAGCTGATGATCGCCTCGTCCATACGGTCGCCGCCGACGCGGACCGAGCGCGCGTAAACAATGTCGCCCAGCGACAGAACGGCCACCTCGGTGGTGCCGCCGCCGATGTCGACAACCATGTTGCCAGTCGGGTCGGTGATCGGCATGCCGGCGCCGATGGCGGCGGCAATCGGTTCGGCAATCAGCCCGGCGCGGCGGGCGCCTGCGGACAGCACCGACTGGCGGATCGCGCGTTTTTCTACCGGGGTGGCGCCATGCGGCACGCAGACGATGATCTTGGGCTTGGAGAAGGTCGAGCGTTTATGCACCTTGCGGATGAAGTGCTTGATCATTTCTTCGGCGGTGTCGAAATCGGCAATCACGCCTTCGCGCATCGGCCGGATCGCTTCGATTGAGCCGGGGGTGCGGCCCAGCATCAGTTTGGCATCCTCGCCCACGGCCAGCACTTTCTTGACGCCATCCTTGACGTGATAGGCCACCACTGACGGTTCGGAAAGGATGACACCGCGGCCCTTGACGTAAACCAGCGTGTTCGCAGTGCCGAGGTCGATGGCCATGTCCGAAGAGAACAGACCGCCCAAGTTTCCGAAAAGCGCCATATAGAAGGGATCCTGTGAGTGCTGCCATTATACCTTAGGCGACTCCCGGAGGGGCCGCCAGCACCAACCTTATAAGCGGCAGTGCAGTGCCGCGAAAGGGCGTATTATGGTGAAACAGCGCCTTTCCGCCAAGTCCACGGCGTCATTACCCGCTCTGTCCAAGCGGGAAGGCCGGGACTGGCGCAGAACCCCGCCTGGGCCGGCAGCAGCGGGCCCAGGTCAACTGGAGAAAATCCGCTTCATTTCAGCATCAAAATGCGACCAGGTCAGGCTGGCGCTGTTGCCGGCATAGCCCTCGTAATAGGACTTCCCGCTGGACGTCGGCAGCCCGGCCCAGATCTTGGCCAGGTTCAGCATGAAGGTCTTGCGCGGCATCTCAGCCTGCAGGAAGGCGCTGTAGCCGGCCTCTTCGATCAGCTGATGCGCCAGCTGATCCTGCAGCTCGGGCGAGAAGCGGGCCTGCGGTTTCACACCCTGATGCTTGACCAGCCGCCGGAAGGTTGCGGGGATCAGCTGATAGCGCCCGATGGCGTGGGGCTGTCCTGGCGTTGCATTGATCCAGGCGTTGATCTCGGTAACGGTCATCTGCGTGGGTTTCTTCGGCGGCTTGCGTTTGGCGCCGTGCTGCACAGCATCATAGTTTGCCTTGCCTGCCTCGGCGCTGGCGATCAGCGACAGCAGGCGGCTTACGCTTGGCGGCGCGCTGAGGAGCGGGGCAAACAGGCTGCCGCCGCTGCGGCCGCGGAACAGGCTGGCGGCACCCGGGTCCAGCGACACCGCACCGCGCCCGGTGCCGGCTCCGGGCAGGGTATCAGGCAGCAGGCTGGCAATTGCCTGCGGCGCCGGGCCTGGCGCAGAACCGGGTTGCGGGGCAGAGGCTTTGTGCAGGAAGAACTGGCTGCCGACCAGCGAATAGCCCTGCGCGCTGACCGCTGCCGCGGCGCACAGCAGCATAGCCAGAAGTGTAAGGAAGAGGGCAACGGCGCTCGTTCTGAGGGGCATAGGGACCTGCATTCTGCGGTGTCTCGACTGGCTGCAGTCTGCCGTGTTGAGGTTGAGATTCCGTTTACCCGGTGTGCGCTGCCCCTTCCGCCTTCCGGCAATTGCCGCTAGAGGGGGCTTATGCTCTCCTATCAGCACATATACCATGCCGGGAACCTGGCCGATGTCCAGAAGCACGCACTGCTTGCCTGGATGCTGGCCTACCTCACCCGCAAGGACAAACCGCTCAGCTATATCGAGACCCATGCCGGACGGGGCCTCTACCAGCTGGACGCGGCTGAGGCGGTCAAAACCGGCGAGGCGGAACAAGGCATCACCCGTGTTCTGGCGGACCAGAGCCTGGCTGCGGATCACCCGCTGCACCAGGCCCTTGCCGAAACGCGCAAACAGCACGGAGAGACCGCCTATCCGGGGTCGCCGCTGGTTGCTGCGTCTTTGCTGCGCTCGGGCGACGCGATGCATTTTGCCGAGCTGCACCCGCAGGAATGCGCCGCCCTGCGCGCCGCGCTGAGGCCCTGGCGGGCCAAGGTGCATCAGCAGGACGGGTTTGAGCTTGCCATGTCACTGGCGCCGCCAACACCCCGCCGGGGCCTTATGCTGATTGACCCCAGTTACGAGATTAAAACCGACTATGCCCGCATCCCCGGCATCATCGGCCAGCTGCACAAGAAGTGGAATGTGGGGATCATCGCCTTGTGGTATCCGATCCTCAAGGACGGCTCCCATACGCAGATGCTCAAGGCGCTGGAGGCGCAAGACCTGCCCGGGGCATTGCGCCACGAGGTCTCCTTTCCGCCGGTCCGTGAAGGGCACCGGATGATCGGAAGCGGCATGTTTGTGGTCAATGCTCCCTTTGGCATCGAAGAAGAAACTGCCCGGCTGTCGGCGCTGTTCGAGGGGATTTCCCGCAAATAACCGCGCACCGCCCGCTCTGTCCGGCCGGAGGTTTCGCATTGAACAACAAAGGGCGCCGCAGCGGGCGCCCTTTGTTCGTTCTGTCTGACCGGCCTTTGATCAGGCCAGGTCCTTATAGGAAATCTCGCGTGCATCGGCGCCTTCGCCGACGCGGCCGCGGCGCACGATCAGCCGGTTCAGCGCGTTCACATAGGCCTTGGCCGATGCCACCACCGTATCTGTATTGGCGCTTTCGCCGGTGGCGATGATGCCGTCTTCCTCCAGCCGCACCGACACAGTTGCCTGCGCATCGGTGCCTTCGGTCACTGCATGCACCTGATACAGCTGCAGCCGGGCAGAGTTCGGATGGATCATGCGGATCGCCTTGAAGGTCGCATCAACCGGGCCGTCGCCCTCGGCGGTCTCGGTGACGTCCTTGCCATCGATCTCCATCTCAAGGGTGGCTTCCGCCGGGCCGCCGGTGCCGCAGACGACCTTCATCGAGACCACTTTCAGGTAGTCGTTCTCAGCGTCCACTCCGGTGCGCATCAGCGCAATGAGGTCGTCGTCAAACACCTCTTTCTTTCGGTCGGCCAGCTCTTTGAAGCGGACAAAAACGTCCTTCAGCTGGTTGTCGCCAACCTCATAGCCAAGGTGTTCCAGCTTGTCGCGCAGCGCAGCACGGCCCGAGTGTTTGCCGAGCGGCAGCGAGGTGCCGGAGAGACCCACATCCTCGGGGCGCATAATCTCGAAGTTTTCGCGGTTCTTCAGCATCCCGTCCTGGTGGATGCCGCTTTCATGGGCAAAGGCGTTTTTGCCGACGATCGCCTTGTTCGGCTGTACCACAAAGCCGGAGACGGTCGAGACCCGGCGCGAGATATGCATGATCTTGGTGGTGTCGATGCCGGTGTGCCACGGCATGATGTCATTGCGTGTCTTCAGCGCCATCACCACTTCTTCCAGCGCGGTGTTGCCGGCACGCTCGCCGAGGCCGTTGATGGTGCATTCGATCTGACGCGCGCCGCCCGCAACCGCAGCCAGCGCGTTGGCGGTCGCCATGCCAAGGTCGTTGTGGCAATGGGTGGCAAAGACCACCTCATCCGCGCCCGGCACGGTCTCGATCAGGCGCTTGATCAGGTCCGCGCTTTCCGCAGGCGCGGTGTAACCCACGGTGTCGGGGATGTTGATAGTGGTGGCGCCGGCCCTGATCGCGATCTCGATCACCCGGCACAGGTAGTCCCACTCGGTCCGGGTCGCATCCATTGGCGACCACTGCACATTGTCCACCAGATTGCGGGCATGGGTGACCGTTTCATGGATCTTGTCGGCCATCTCGTCCATGGTCAGGTTCGGGATGGCGCGGTGCAGGGCCGAGGTGCCGATAAAGGTGTGAATGCGCGGCTGCGCGGCCTTGCGCACTGCTTCGGCGCAGCGGTCGATGTCCTTGAGGCTGGCGCGTGCCAGGCCGCAGATCACCGAATTCTTCGAGCGTTCCGCAATCTCGGAAACCGCGCGAAAGTCGCCCTCAGACGCAATCGGGAAGCCGGCCTCGATGATGTCCACACCCATATCGTCCAGAAGTCCGGCAATCTCCAGCTTCTCGTCATGGGTCATGGTGGCGCCGGGGCTTTGCTCGCCGTCGCGCAGGGTCGTGTCAAAAATCACAACACGGGATTTGTCGCCGGAATTCGGGCCGGCAGCCGGGGAATTGTTGGTCATATCGGTATCTCTTGTCTCTGTCCTAGGCCCTTTGGGGCATCAATAGCCTTCTATGGCGCGCGTGCGGCAATCCTCTGAGCGGGCGCGCCGGAAGGGCACGCTCAGAGGCGGGCTAGGATCAGTAGGGCGCGCAGAGCGGCACCGCGGGATGCGGTGGCGGCAAGGGGGATATCTGCGCAAATGCTCATACCGAGGATTTATACAGAGGCAATTGTAAATGAAAAGCCCATAGGCGGAGAATTTCAGTATTCCTCCACGATCCGGCGCAGCCCGGCAATCTGGCCCGGTAACGCATCCGGGCGGCTTTGGCAAAATCCGATCAGCAGCCCCGGGGATTGCTTGACCGGATCATGCGGCGACAAAGGCCGGACGGCGTAGCCGGCTTTGGCTGCATCGCGGCAGATCCGCATGTCGCATTGTTCGTCTGCCAGATGAAAGGCAATCTGCATACCCGCATTGTGACGGCGGAAAAAACCCAGCCGTTCCGGCCATGCTGCCAGAGCCTCCGCCGCCGCCGCATAACGGTCGGCATAGAGCCTGCGGGCCCGGCGGATGTGGCGGTCGTACTGCCCCGAGGCCATGAATTCGGCCAGGGGCCGCTGCGCGGTGATGGCGGCGCCTGCACTGGGGTGGATGAACAGGGCGCGGAACCGCGGCACCAGCGCGGGCGGCAGGATCGCATATCCCAGCCGCAGTGCGTGGGAAAACGTCTTGGAGAATGTGCCCGCATAGATGCAGCGGCCCTCGCGGTCGAGCGCGGCCATGGCGGGAACCGGCTGCCCGGCATAGCGGAACTCGCTGTCGAAATCGTCTTCGATGATCCAGCCGTCCCGGTCCTTGGCCGCTTGCAGAAAGGCCTGCCGCTGGGGAACGGGAAGGGTGCCGCCGAGCGGGAACTGGTGCGACGGGGTCAGCAGCGTGACCTTGGCCATTTGCGGCGGCACTTCTGCCCCGCGTGCCCCGGCCCGCAGCCAGCGTACGTCCCAGCCGCGCGACACTGCAAACCGCTGGGTGGGTGTGAAGCCAGGCGCTTCCAGTGCAATATCCTCGCCGCCGACCAGAAAATCCATTGCCAGTTCCAGCGCTTCGCGGGCGCCGCTGGTGACCAGAACCTGCTCGGCGCTGCATTCGATGCCGCGCCAGCGGGCTGCATAGGCGGCGATCTCGCGCCGCAGCTCAGGATCGCCAAAGGCATCTTCCTGGTGGCTGAGGCTCAGCGGATCCATCCTTGCCACACGTGAAACACAGCGCGCCCAGGGCCGGGCCGGAAACACCGCCGGATCCGGCGCGCCGGGCAGCAGCATCCCCGGGGCTGGCGGTGATACTGCCGGCAGAGGCCGGGATGGAGCCGCCGGCGGGCGGATCGGTGCCACATCGCAGACAAAGATACCCGCTCCGCGCCGGGGTTCGGCGAAACCTTCGGCCACCAGCTGGTCATAGGCCGTCACCACAGTGGACCGTGCCACCCCCAGATCCTGCGCCAGCGCCCGGGACGCGGGCAGCCGGGTGCCGATAGCCAGGCTGCCTTCACTGATCCGGCGGCGCAGCGCCGTGACGATCTGCTGATACAGCGGCTCCGTGCTTGTGCCAGAGACCATGCCGGACAGGTCAATCATTGCGGACTGCTCTTTTTATCAGAAACTGGAAGTTAATTGCAGTCCAGTTTGCACATAGATGTTCCGGAAGGACAATCAAGAACAAGAGATCAGCATATGCGCCAGCCCGAACCGGAAACCGACCTGAAATCCGAACGCAGCCGCCTGCGCCGCGCCCACGAACGCGGGCTGTATGACCGAGAGGCGGTCTATCAGATGCTCGATGCCATGCCGCTTGGCCATTTCGGCTATCAGATCAACGGCGCCACATCGGTTCTGCCCACACTGCAATGGCGCGAGGGCGATCACGTCTATTGGCACGGCTCCGCTGCCAGCCGCGCCATCCGCGCGATGGTAGGGGCTGAGGTTTGCCTGACTGTGACCTGCATGGACGGTTATGTGCTGGCGCGTTCGGCCTTTCATCATTCGGTTAACTTCCGCTCTGCCATGCTGTTCGGTGTGGCGGAGAAGGTGACGGATGAAGACGCCAAGGCCGCCAGCCTGAAAGCCATGGTGGACCACATCTTCCCGGGCCGCTGGGACGCGCTGCGCCCGATGACCAGCCAGGAGTTGAAAGCAACAGCCCTGCTGCGAATGCCGATCGAGGAAGGCGCCGCCAAGATCCGATCCGGCCCGCCCAAGGACGACGAGGAGGATTACGCGCTGCCGATTTGGGCCGGGGTGGTGCCAATGGCAATGGAGCTTAAGCCGCCCCAGCCGGACCCTGCTAATCTGGAAGGCGTGGCAATGCCCGATCACCTGAGCCGCATCCGCATCGGCTGACAAAAAGGGTGCGCTCACCGGCGCACCCTTTGCGATCCGCTTTGGGACTGTCGCTTACTCGGTTTCGCGGCTCACCAGCGCGCCGTTTTCCCAAGTGCCGTCCGCCTGCTGGCCGCTGGCGTATTTCATCGTGCCCGGCCCCTGGCGCTTGCCGTTGACAAAGCTGCCCTCGTAGACGTCGCCATTGGCATAGGTCGCTACACCTTCGCCAAAGATCTTGCCCTCTAGCCAGCTGCCCTCGTAGACGAAGCCGTCGGGCATTTCGATCTTGCCCTGACCGTGCCGCTGGCTGTCCGCGAACTGGCCGGTATAGACCGAGCCGTCGGCATAGGTCACCTTGGCGTCGCCATGGCGCTGCCCGTCCTGCCAGCCGCCCTCGTAACGGTAACCGTCGGCATAGGTCATGACACCCTGTCCATGGTTCTTGGCGTTTTGAAAATCCCCGGTGTAGGTGATGCCATTGGGGTAGGTCGCGGTGCCTTTGCCTTCGATCACGCCGGCCATCCAAGCGCCTTGGTAGGTGGAGCCGTCGGGATAGGCGATCTTGCCCTGGCCCTCAGCCAGGTCATCGCGGAAATCGCCCTCATAAACCGACCCGTCCGGATAGACCGCTTTGCCTTTGCCTTCGATCTGCCCCTTCACCCATTCGCCGGTATAGGTATAGCCGTCTTTTTCGGTGAAAGTGCCCATGCCGTGGCGCTGATCGTCCAGGAAGTCGCCGGCGTAGACATCGCCGTTGGCATAGGTCTGCTTGCCGGTGCCATGACGGCGGCCGTTTTGCAGCTCGCCTTCGTAAGCATCGCCGTTGGGCTGCATCAGGCGGCCGGTGCCATGCATCTGGCTTGCGGCCCATTCGCCCTCGTAGACCAGCCCGTCCGAGGTCTCCAGCTTGCCTTGTCCCTGCAACTGGCCGTCAGACACAGCACCCGCGTAAACAGTGCCCTCACCATAGGTGATCTTAGCCTGGCCTTGCTGGCGGCCCGCAACCCAATCGCCATCATAGGAATAGCCGTCGGGGGAAGACATCACGCCCTTGCCGTGCCGCTTACCATCGGCAAAGCTGCCGTGATACCGCACGCCGCTGGCATAAACCGAGGTGCCGTCGCCATGGATTTGCCCGTTCTGCCAGCCGCCCTCATAGGTGCTGCCGTCGGCGCGGGTCAGTTTGCCCAGCCCGTGCGGCTTGCCTTGCGCAAACCCGCCCTCATAGACCGAGCCGTCCGGGAAGCGTGCCACGCCTTGGCCGCGCACTTCACCATCGACCCATTCACCGGTGTATTCATAGCCGTTCGGCAGCTTGTAAGTGCCGGTGCCATGCTGCAGCCCGCCCTTGAAGGTGCCTTCATAGACACCGCCGATTTCGTCCTGAGTGGTTATGACGCCACTCTCCTGGGCCAGTGCCGGTGCGGCCAGTGCCAGGAGTGTGGTAAGCGCGAATGCGGTGCCGAAACGGGTCATTGAAACCTCTGCCTGCCCAGGAATTACGGTGCTGCTGCCATATTGGGTTGCTCGCCCGGAAACTAAGCTACCGCACGCGGGGCCGCAATGTCTTTTCCCTGGCTTGCTCCCCTTGCCCTTTTCCTTGGCCGTCAATCTGGTAAATGGCTGAGAGAGGTATTTCACAAAGGGCCAAAGCAGCATGGCAGACCGTTTTCGCGTGACACTGGCGCAGCTGAACCCCACGGTGGGCGATCTGGCAGGCAATGCCGCCAAGGCCCGCGCCGCCTGGGAGGAAGGCCGCAAGGCCGGCGCCGATCTGGTGGCGCTGCCGGAAATGTTCATCACCGGCTACAACACCCAGGACCTGGTGATGAAACCGGCTTTTCACACCGCGGCCATTGCCGAGGTGGAGAAGCTGGCAGCGGATTGCGCCGGTGGCCCGGCGCTGGCCATCGGCAGCCCCTGGGTCGAAGGCGCTCAGCTTTATAACGCCTACCTGATCCTGAAAGGCGGCAAGATCGCCTCGCGCAGCCTCAAACACTACCTGCCCAATGAAACCGTGTTCGACGAGGTGCGGATTTTCAATGCCGGCCCGCTGGGCGGCCCTTATGCGGTCGGCAACACCCGCATCGGCTCTCCCATCTGCGAGGACGGCTGGCACGAGGATGTCGCGGAAACCCTCGCCGAGACCGGCGCCGAGTTCCTGCTGATCCCCAACGGCTCACCCTATTTCCGTAACAAGATGGAGGTGCGCTTTAACCACATGGTGGCGCGCGCGGTCGAAACCCACCTGCCGGTGATCTACCTCAACATGGTGGGCGGCCAGGATGACCAGGTGTTTGACGGCGGCTCTTTCGTGCTGAATCCGGGCGGCGCGCTGGCGCTGCAGATGCCGGTGTTCGATGAGGCCTTTGCCCATCTCGACCTGGAGCGCACTGACGAGGGCTGGCACGCGGTTGAGGGCGAGAAGGCACATCTGCCGGATGAGTGGGAGCAGGACTACCGGGTGATGGTGGAGTCGCTGCGCGATTACATGGGCAAGACCGGATTCAAGAAGGTGCTGCTGGGACTGTCCGGCGGCGTGGACTCGGCCATCGTGGCGGCCATTGCGGTGGACGCGCTTGGCGCTGAAAACGTCCGCTGCGTGATGCTGCCTTCTGAGTACACCTCCGACGAGTCGCTGGAGGATGCCGAAGCCGTCGCCAAGGCGCTGGGCGTGCATTACGACTATGTGCCGATTTCCGAGGGCCGCGAAGCAATCACCAATACGCTGGCGCCGCTGTTCGCCGGAATGGAGCCGGGCCTGACTGAGGAAAACATCCAGTCCCGCCTGCGCGGGCTGCTGTTGATGGCGATGTCCAACAAGTTCGGGGAAATGCTGCTGACCACCGGAAACAAATCCGAAGTCGCGGTGGGCTATGCCACCATTTATGGTGACATGAACGGCGGCTATAATCCGATCAAGGACATGTACAAGACACGGGTGTTCGAAACCTGCCGCTGGCGCAATGCCAATCACCGTCCTTGGATGATGGGGCCGGCGGGCGAGGTGATCCGCCCCAACGTGATTGACAAGCCGCCCAGTGCCGAGCTGCGCGATGACCAGAAGGACAGCGACAGCCTGCCGGACTACCCGGAGCTGGACGCGCTGCTGGAAATCCTGGTGGACAAGGACGGTTCAATTGCAGATTGCGTCGCGGCGGGCTTTGACCGGGATGTGGCCAAGCGGGTTGAGCATCTGGTTTACATCAGTGAATACAAACGCTTCCAATCCGCGCCCGGCGCCCGCCTGACCCCAAGCGCGTTCTGGCTGGACCGGCGCTACCCGATCGTGAACCGCTGGCGCGATCCGTCCTGACTCGGTTGTTAACCCTTTGAAGTCGTGGACCTTTTCGCGTTATCCTGGCCACCTCTAAAGCCTTGCCTGGCGTCGGCAACGCTCTGATATGCGGCGGAAAAATCACAATGCCGGAAACCAGCGCATGGTTCGCGCCTGCATGCTGGACCGGCGATTCCGCAGCGGGCATAGATGCCTGCATGCCCGGACCAAAGCTTCCTCACTTTCAATCCGATCTGGCCTTGCCCAAAACCGTCGACGCCGTGGTGATCGGCGGCGGCATCATTGGCGCCGCCACCGCACTTGAGCTGGCCGAGCGCGGCTGTTCAGTGCTGTTGTGCGAAAAAGGCCAGATCGCCGGTGAGCAAAGCTCGCGCAACTGGGGATGGGTGCGGATTTCCTGCCGTGATCCGCGGGAAATCCCGCTGATGGCCGAGGCGCTGCGGCTTTGGGAAGGTCTGAACGCCCGCACCGGGCAGGAGACAGGCTTTACCCGCTCTGGCATCCTCTACACGGCGGAAACCAGTAAGCGCGAAGCCCAGCTGGAACGCTGGCTGCGCAATCTTGACGGCTGGGAACAGAATGCCCGCATGGTCCGCGGCGACCAGATCGGTCAGCTGATGCCGGGCCACCAGACCAAGACCCGCAGCGGGCTGCTGACGCCGATGGACGGGCGGGCAGAACCGCAACTGGCCACGCATGCGATTGCCGCCGCCGCGCAGGCAGCAGGCGCCAAGGTGATGACAGAATGCGCCGTGCGCAGCGTTGAGACCGCTGCAGGCCGCATCAGCGGCGTGATGACCGAACGCGGACGCGTTGCCTGTTCCGCCGTGGTGGTGGCAGGCGGGGCCTGGTCGCGGTTGTTCCTGGGCAACGCGGGTGTGAACCTGCCGCAGTTGAAAGTCCTGAACTCGGTCCTGCGCACTTCGCCGGTACAGGGCGGGCCGGAAACCGCCATCCGTGCCGCCAACCTTGGCCTGCGCAAGCGCGCCGACGGCGGCTATACCGTGGCGGACGCCCATGAAAACATCGTCGACATCGTGCCGGACAGCTTCCGGTTGGGCTGGAAATATCTGCCCAGCTACCGGCAGGAGTGGCGGGCGCTGCAGTTCCGCCTGTCAGACCGCTGGCGGGAAGAGGCCGCCCAGGCCCGTCACTGGCAGCCGAACCAGACCACCCCGTTTGAACTTTGCCGGGTGCTGGACCCTGCACCCTCGCAAAAGGCGCTGAAAAGCGGCTGGGCGGCAGCGCAAGAGGCGTTTCCGGCGCTGCAAGGCGCCGATGTGGTGCAAAGCTGGGGCGGGCTGATCGACGTGACGCCGGATGCAATCCCGGTGATCTCTCAGGCCGACGGTCTACCGGGGCTGTTTGTCGCTACCGGCTTCTCTGGCCACGGCTTTGGCATCGGCCCGGCGGCAGGCAAGTTGGCCGCCGACCTGGTGACCGGCGACGCACCCGTGGTGGATCCGCACGACTTCCGCCTGTCCCGTTTCACGGACGGCGGCGGATACGGGCCGCAAACCGGCTATTAAACCGGGCCGCTCAGCCCATCAACTGATAGCTGACCGGCACATAGCGGAAACCTTTGCCGCGGGTCTCGACAAAACCGGCGGCAGGGAAGGGCATGTGATAGCCGATCATCGGAACCTTGTCGGCGGCCAGCATTCCCAGCACCTCGCGGCGCGACGCGCTGGCAGCATCGGCATCCGCGTCAAAGCTGAACGCCCAATCCGGCCGGGCAAAGCTGTAGACATAATGATTGGCCAGATCCGCCGTCAGCAAAAGCTGCCGGCCGCCGCTTTCCAGCATGAAGCACAAATGCCCCGGTGTGTGGCCAAAGCTTGCCATTGCAGTGATCCCCGGTGCGATACCGGCACCATCGTCAATGAACATGGTCTTCTCCGCTAGCGGCGTTACATTGCTGGCCACCAGATCACCGACCCGGTTGCCGGCCTCCATTTTGGACCAGAAGTTATACTCGGCTGATCCCATAATGTAGCGGGCATTGGCAAAGGCGGGGGCACCGTCTGTCATCAGCCCGCCAATGTGGTCCGGGTGCATATGGGTGATCACCACGACATCAATCTGATCCGGCGTCACCCCGGCTGCCGCCAGCGCCTTGGCAATGCCGCCGGTGCCTAGCCCGGTGTCAAACAGCACCAGCTCGGCGCCGGTATCCACCAGGGTAGGGGTGAAATAGAACTGCAGTGTTTCTGCTGAGACGAAGTTCTCAGCAGAAACTTCGGCAAACTCCGCATCGCTGGCCGCTGCGCCAAACAGCGGCTTGGGTCCGTCGCGCAAGGATGAGGCATCCAGCAGTGTGGTGACCGGCATCTCGCCCAGTTTGAACGAATGGGCAATGGGCGCTTCGGCACGGCCGCCGTGGGCGCCGGCCAGAACAGGTGTTGCAGCTGCGGCAAGGGGCAGGGCGGCAGCGCCGGCCAAGGCCGCACGGCGGGACAGGGAAACAGTCATTGGGGAACCTCCAAGTTGCATTGGACTGCCCGCATCCTAGCGCCGCGGCGGCAGAGGGTTGTAAACAATCCCGTGATGCGGGTTAGGATGCAGGAAGGAGGATCCCCGCCATGAGCCAGAACAAGACCGTCCCGACAGGAGCAAGCGTTGCAGATTTCCTTGCCACGGTTGAACCAGAGCGCAAGGCGGCAGAAGCACAAGAGCTGGATGCCCTGTTCCGCCAAACCACCGGTTTCAAGCCGCAGATGTGGGGCCCGTCCATCATCGGTTACGGGCGCTACCACTACCGCTATGCAACGGGGCGCAAAGGAGACTTTCTCGCCACCGGTTTCTCGCCACGCAAAGCGCGTCATTCGATCTATATCATGCCGGGCTATCAGGACTACGGCGCCATCCTTGCACGCCTGGGCAAGCACAAGCTGGGCAGAAGCTGCCTGTACGTGAACAAGCTTGCCGACATCGACCTGGATGTGCTGTCCGAACTGATCCGTGCGGGATTGAAAGACCTTGATGCGATGTGGCCCGTGCAGCCAAGCTGACCCGCTGTCTTCTTCTGGCTGAAAATATCCGCGCCGCAGGCACGCGCCGTCAGGCGTGTTAACCCAGCCGAAACTGGACAATCCGCCGCCCATGTGACAAGGCAACGGCAACAGGAGAACCGTGATGACCACCACCCGTTTTGCCCCGTCGCCGACCGGCTATATCCACGTCGGCAACCTGCGCACTGCGCTGATGAATTACCTGATCGCCCGCAAGGCCGGCGGCACCTTCATTCTGCGCATCGACGACACCGACCCGGAACGGTCCAAGGAAGAATACGTCGATGCTATCAAGCAGGATCTGGAATGGCTGGGTCTGACCTGGGACAAGGTGGAGCGCCAGTCCGAGCGTCTCGACCGCTATGTCGCCGCCGCGGACAAACTGCGCGAAATCGGCCGTTTCTACGAGGCGTTCGAGACCCCGGTCGAGCTGGACCTGAAGCGCAAGAAACAGCTGAACATGGGCAAGCCGCCGGTTTATGACCGCGCGGCGCTGGCCCTGTCGGACGACGAGAAAGCCGCCCTGCGCGCCGAGCGCGGCGACGGTGTCTGGCGCTTCAAGCTGGACCATCAGCGTATTGAATGGACCGATGGAATCCTCGGCGATATCTCCATCGATGCTGCTTCGGTCTCCGACCCGGTGCTGATCCGCGGCGACGGCCAGTTCCTTTACACCCTGGCCTCGGTGGTGGATGACACCGAAATGGGCGTGACCAATGTGGTGCGCGGTTCCGACCATGTGACCAATACGGCGACCCAGATCCAGATCATCGAGGCGCTGGGCGGCACCGTGCCGTCGTTTGCGCACCACTCGCTGCTGACCGGCCCGCAGGGCGAGGCGCTGTCCAAGCGTTTGGGCACGCTGGCATTGCGCGACCTGCGCGAAGCAGGCGTGCAACCGATGGCACTGCTGTCCTTGATGGCGCGCCTGGGGTCCTCCGATCCGGTGGAGCTGCGCTCTGAGATGGCGGAGCTGGTCGATGGCTTCGACATCAACCGCTTTGGTGCAGCCCCCACCAAATTCGATGTCGAAGATCTCTACCCGCTGACCGCCCGCCACCTGCAGTCGCTGCCGCTGGAGGCGGTGCAGGGCCATGTGGACGCGCTGGGTGTTCCGGCAGCGAAACAGGCGGCCTTCTGGACCATGGCCAAGGAGAATATCTCCACGCTGAAGGATCTGGGGGGCTGGTGGGAGCTGTGCCGCGACGGTGCCGAGCCGTTGGTGGCGGATGAGGACAAGGACTTCATTGCCGAGGCCATGGCGATGCTGCCCGAAGGCCCCTATGACGCGGACAGCTGGAAAACCTGGACCACCGCAGTGAAAGAGGCCACCGGCCGCAAGGGCAAAGGCCTGTTCATGCCGCTGCGCAAGGCGGTTACCGGCATGGAGCGCGGCCCCGATATGTCGGCGCTTCTGGCGCTGATGGAAAAGGTTCGCGCCCGCGGTTGATCGAAATTTGTCAGAGGTTAACAAAGGCGGCGCTTCAGGTGCCGCCTTTTTCATTCTGAAGCGCTTCCGCCCGTCGGACCGGCATCTTTGATGCGCCGGAACAGGCGGGAACACGCCCTTTCGCCAATCACAGGCGGGGTCAGCCCCAGCTGCCGCCTTTCAGCTCCTGGCACATCTCCTTGGCGGCCTTTGCCATCTCCGGGTTCGGATGTTCGCCAAGCGCATCCAGCGACTTTTCCATCCAGCGCATGACTGATGGGGCCTCACTGCCGCAGCGGGCAATCGGCGGAAAGGCGCACGCCAGCAGATGCTGTGCGGTGACAGGCGGGATGCAGACATTGGGGTAGGCAGCCTCGCGGGCGTCAGAGGTCTCATCCGCCGGCGTGTTCTCCCACAGCAACCGTTCCAGCCGGCCCATGACTTCAACTGCGGTGCCGGGATCATTGACACCGGGCGACAGCGCCTTTTGCGCGGTCTCTGCCAGCAATGTCACGCCGAAAGACGGGTCCTGATCAAAACTGCGCACATCGCCGATGTCGATCGCAGCAGAGGCCGCCTTGCAAAACGTGTTGTCCCCGGCTGCGGCCCAGGCCACCGGCTGGCCGCGCAGGATGTATTCACCCGGTGCCCGTGCCAGGGTGATCTGCGTGCCTGCCTCTGCGGCCAGCTCATCCAGCTGAGCGAGTCCGGCAAAGCGGACAAATCCGCTTTTGGCGGCGGGTATATCCACCGCATCTTCGGGCTTGGCGTCTTCACGTGCGCATAATCCGCCCAGGCAGGGTTTGTCCATCCGGGCGCGCAGGCTGGCACGGGTGCGGTTCTCGATCAGCCGCAAAGTGTGGTCCATGCTGCCAAGGCTGGACAGGTGATCGATCCAGCGCAGAATGGCGCCCACAATCAGTATTACCACGATGATGGTCAGGCCAAAGACCACCAGCGCGCCTTCCGGCGTGTAATAGCGGGCCCGGAACAGGATCACCGCGCTCAGCGAATAGATGAACCCGCCGACAAATGTCGCCAGTACCTGATGGGTGACGGTGTCCTCCAGCAGCAGCCGGTAGACCCGCGGCGTTGCCATCGAAGCCGCGGTGCGGTAGGCGCTGACCATGACGTTGAGCGAAAAGGTGGTGACCGCCAGCATTCCGGAGGCAAGGATCGTCAGCACCGGCAGCACTGCTTCGCGCCCGAAATCCTCGCTCAGACCGTCCGGCAGCAGCGGCTTAGCCAGCGGTGCCAGCAGCAAGACGAGCAGGGAAAAAAGGGAAATCAGAACAACCCTGAACCAGAGCTGCCGTGCTATCCGGCCGAGGTGCAGCAGCGTCTTTTCTATCATGACCCTGAGCCTATCCGGCGGGCGCCTGTACTGTCGATCAGTTCATCAAACAATTTGCGTTCGGCCGCTGAAACCGGCTGATGGCGCGGGTAGCGCGGCGCGGTCCGGTCGTCCAGCACAGGGGCGTCCCAGCCATCGGTAGTTGCAACAAAATCGTGCAACCCGGCCTCGCCGAAGACCTGTAAATAGCCCTGCAGCACCACATCCAGATAGCTGAGCAGGATTGGAAGCCGCTCGGTGACGCCATTCTGCTTGCCCGGGGCAACGGCATAAACTGAAATCTCGGGCGTTCCTTCCAGCCCGTGCTGCACCCTGTCTGATGCAGGCAGCCGGTCATAGGCGAACTCGCGTTCGTCCAGTGCGGCCCAGTCTGCCCCGGGCACCTTGGCGATCAGCCCGTCGATCCCGCTGTCCGCGCAGGGAACAGCCGACAGAAACGCGACCTCGCGCAGAGCGGTATGAACCCAGGCCCGGCGCCAGCCCTGCAACCGTGCAGGCCGGGCGCCGCCATAGTCATGCGTGGCCGTGTTCACCAGGCTGCCGTAGCCAAAGAAGTAAGGGGCTGTCATCTGCTCTGCCTTTCTGCGGTGTTTCCGGTTATTGATGTATGTCAAACCGCTTTTTCCCGGCCTGTGCAATAAGCGATGCACCATAGCTGCGGGAGCGACCCATGCGCATTACCAAAAGGACCAACATTGCCGTGCGGCTGCTGATGTATTGCGCCGCGCATGAAGACCGTCTGGTGACCAAGGCCGAGATTGCCGAATGCTGCAACATCTCGGAAAACCACTTGGCGCAGGTGATAAACCAGCTGAGCCAGCTTGGCTATCTGGCAACCCAGCGGGGTCGCAATGGCGGCATGAACCTCGGCAAACCCGCAATAGAGATCCGCATCGGCGACGTGTTCCGCGATGTCGAAGGCGGCCTGCCGATGGTGGAATGCTTTGCCGATGCGGACAATACCTGCCCGCTGACCGATGCCTGCCGCCTGAAAGTGGCGCTGGCTGACGCCGCGCAGGCGTTTTACACCTCGCTGGATGACATCACACTGGAAGCGCTGGTCTGTGACAACCACGACCTGATGCGGATCCTGCAGCCGGTTTCCTGCGGCGCCCGCTAAAGCCGCCGCAGCACCGTTTATTCCCTTGCGCGCAGGATGCGGGCGGGCTTGGCCGCCAGCGGCCGCAGGGCAAAGGCCAGTCCGGCCAGCAGGGTTGTCAGCACCCCGCCTGAAATCACCATCAGCGCATTGGGCCAGATCACCGCATAGCTGGTCTCGAACACATAAGCATTGATCGCCCAGGCCCCGGCAATACCCGCCGCCAGCGCCACCAGCCCGGCCGCCGCTCCCAGCAGCGCTGAGCGCAGGGCAAAACTCAGCAGGATCTGTTTGCGCGGTGCGCCCAGTGTTTTCAGCAGTGCCGCCTCATACCGGCGCGCAGGCTCTCCAGCCGCGGCGGTGCCCAGCAGCACCAGAAACCCGGTCAGCAGCGTTGCCGCAGCGCCATAGGCGGTGGCGGCGGCCAGCTGGCGCAGGATGTCCGAGACCCGGTCAATGGCATCGCGCATCCGGATCGCGGTGATGTTCGGCATCTCGCGCGCCAGATCGCGCAGGATTGCGGCCTCGGCCTGTTCCTCGGCGTAAACTGTGGCGATGAAACTGTGCGGTGCACCGGCCAGGGCAGACTCGTTCAGCACCATCACAAACCCCATCCCGGCGGTGGAGAAATCCACATTGCGGAAACTGGTGATGGTGCCGGTGATGCCGCGCCCCAGAATGTTGAGCGTCAGCGTATCGCCCAGGCTGAGGCCCAGCTCTTCGGCCTCTTCTGCGGCAAAGCTGATCTGCGGAGCGCCGCTGTAATCCGCAGGCCACCATTCGCCGGCAGTGACCTCGGTGCTGGCAGGCTGGGCGGCGGCATAGGTGATGCCGCGGTCGCCGCGCACCACCCAGTGATCGCCCGCCACTTCGGTTGCCGGTTGGCCGTTGATATGGGTCAGCACCCCGCGCAGCATTGGCGCGTTTTGCACCCGTGTTACTGCAGGGTCGTTTTCCACGCGCTGCAGAAAATCGGGCATCTGGCTGCGCTGGATGTCGACAAAGAAATAACTGGGCGCCACATCCGGCAGGTTGCCCGCAATAGCGCGGCGCATGTTGCCGTCGATTTGGCCGATGGCGGCCAGCACCGTCAGGCCAAGACCCAGCGCCAGCACCGCAGGCACCGCGCCGTCGCGGGCGCTGCCAATGGAGGACAGCGCCCAGCGAAGGGCAGGCCGCCCGCGCGATGCGCCGGAACCGCGGCGGGCGAGGAAGCCGATGCCTAGGGCGGCAATCAGCAGCACCATCAGCGCGCCCATCAGTCCGCCGGCGGTCCACAGCGTCAGCTGCGCCGAGCCGCTGAACCAGGCGGCCAGCCCGACCAGTGCCGCCAACGCCAGCGCGGTCGCCAGCAGATAGCGCGGCGCAGGCAGCCGGGTTTGGCTGGCAAAGGCATCGCGGAACAGCGAGGCGGCGCGGATGCGCTCGGCCCGCGCCAGCGGCCACAGGGCAAAGATGAAGGCGGTCAGCACGCCATATATTGCGGCCTCAGTCAGGGCGGAGGGATAGATCGAGAACACCGCCGGGAAGGGCAATTGCGCTGCAATCAACGGCCCCAGCAGCACTGGCCCCAAGCCGCCCAGCACCAACCCTACGCCCACCCCGATCAGCGTCAGCGCGCCGATCTGCAGAAAGTAGGTCAGGAAAATCGTCTGCCGCTCGGCCCCCAATGTGCGCAGGGTGGCGATAGTGGCTGTTTTGGTCGCCAGATAGGCCCGCACGGCGGTGGAAACGCCAACCCCGCCCACCGCCAGTCCGGACAGGCCCACCAGCACCAGAAACCCGCCGAGACGTTCCACGAACGAGGATATCCCCGGCGCGCCATTCCTGGCATCCCGCCAGCGCATGCCGGTGGTTTCAAACAGGCCCTCTGCCTCGGCCTGCAGCGCGGTCAGGTCGCTGCCCGCAGGCAGCTGCATCCGGTATTTGGTATCAAACAGCGTGCCGGGTTCCAGCAGGCCTGACTCCGCCAGATCCCCGGTGCTCACCATAGTGCGCGGCCCCAGTTCAAAGCCCGAGGCAGCGGCATCCGGCTCCAAGGCAATCACTGCCATCAGGCGGAAATCCTGAGTCCCCAACCGGAAGCTATCGCCCGGTTGCAGCCCCAACCGGTCCGCCAGCACCCGGTCCATTACCCCGCCGGGCAAGCCCTCCGCTCCGGCCAGAGCAGTCTCCAACGGCATTTCAGGCGTGAGGTGCATATCCCCCTTCAACGGATACAGCCCGTCCACCGCCTTCACCTGGGTCAGCCCGCGTTCCTCGCCCACGGTCGCCATTGAGCGGAACTCGGCGATCTCGGAATAGCGGACCGCGTTCCGGTCCAGCCAGCCGCGCTCATCTTCATTGGCAAAGCGGTAGGTGAAGTTCAGCTCGGCATCGCCGCCCAGAATGGTCGCGCCTTCACGCGACAGTCCGGTCTCGATCGAAGCCCGGATCGAGCCGATGGCAGCAATCACCCCGACCCCCAGCGCCAGGCAGGCCAGGAAAATGCGAAACCCCTTCAGGCCGCCGCGCAGTTCGCGCAGGGCAAAGCGCCAGGCGAGGCGGAAGGCGGAAGTGCTCATTCCGCGGCCTCGCGCGCGGCCTCGTCATCGACCCGTCCGTCGCGCAAGCGGACCACCCGGTCGCAGCGCGCGGCCAGTTCCGGCGCGTGGGTGACCATCACCAGCGTCGCGCCATAGCGGTCGCGCAGACCGAACAGAAGCTCCATCACCGCCTCGCCATTGGCTTCATCCAAGTTGCCGGTCGGCTCGTCCGCCAAAAGGATCGCAGGCCGCGGCGCCAACGCCCGTGCCAGCGCCACCCGCTGCTGCTCGCCGCCCGACATCTGCGCCGGGAAATGGCCTGCCCGGTGGCCCAGCCCGACGGCTTCCAACTCAGCCTGGGCGCGGTCAAAGGCATCTTTGACGCCTGCCAGCTCCAGCGGTGTGGCGACGTTCTCCAGCGCGGTCATGGTGGGGATCAGGTGAAAACTCTGGAACACCACCCCCATGTTATTGCGGCGGAACCGGGCCAGCGCGTCCTCGTCCATCGCGGTCAGATCCTGGCCAAGCGCAGTGATGCTGCCGCCGGTTGCCTGCTCCAGCCCGCCCATCAGCATCAACAGCGAGGACTTGCCCGATCCGGACGGCCCGACCAGCCCCAAAGTCTCCCCCTGCTGCACGTCCAGCGAGATGCCGTGCAAAATCTCTACCGGACCGGTATTGCTATTCAGGGTTAAGGACGCATCTAACAGATGCAGAACGGGGCTGTTATCTTTGGTCATCGGGCCTGCCTGTTGGATCCACCTATCGGATATGGAGTGTTTGCGGCGATGCACAAGATACTGGCGCTATTGAGTTTGCTGCTTTTTTCTAGTGCCGCCTGGGCTGAGCCGCTGCGGATCACCGCATTAGGCGACAGTCTGGTGCAGGGCTACGGGCTGCCGCAGGACCAGGGTCTGGTGCCGCAGCTGGAGCGCTGGCTGAATGAGAACGGTGCCGAAGTGGTCCTGCAGAACGCCGGCGTGTCCGGTGACACTACAGCGGGCGGGGCGGAACGGGCCGCGTGGACGCTGTCGGACAATCCCGACGGGTTGATCGTGCTGTTAGGGGGCAATGACCTGTTGCGCGGCCTGGCGCCAGAGGAGGCGCGGGCCAATCTGACCCTAATCCTGCAGGAAGCGAAGGCCTTGGGCATTAAAACCCTTCTGGTTGGCATCAAGGCGCCGGGCAACTACGGGCCGGAGTATAAGGCCGCCTTTGATGCGATCTATCCGGATCTGGCCGCCGAATTCGGTGCGGTTCTGCACCCGGATGCCTTTGCGGGCATTGCAGCCAAGGTTGGCAGAGATCCGGCCGCGGCGCAGGCTTATATGCAGGATGACGGTATCCACCCCAATGCCCGGGGTGTTGCGCTGAACGTGGCTGCGATCGGGCCCGCAGCCTTGCAGCTGGCCGGGATGATCACCCAGTGAAAACAGCCCCGGCGGGCAGGGCTGTTTGAAAGCTTTCAAGCGTGATCAAAAATTCGGATCAGGAGGCCAGTGCGATATCAACCGCGGACTCACGGCCATCCCGGCCCGCCTGCAGCTCAAAGGTCACTTTCTGATTGTCTGCCAGGCCGGTCAGCCCCGATCGCTCAACTGCGGAAATGTGGACAAAAATGTCCTTGCCGCCATCGTCGGGTGCAATAAAGCCATAGCCTTTGGTGGTGTTGAACCATTTGACGGTGCCAGTCGCCATCGTCGTATTCTCCTAAGTCGTCTCAATTCTCTGCCCGCTTCATGCGGCAGAACGGCAGCGGTACCCAGAGGGTCATGACCGCGCCGGTAAGGCAACAGTGATGATACCCGCGTAACGTTGCGGTGACAGAATTGAGTAGGAATCACCCTTGGCGCAAGAAAAAATCCAAAGTGACGCGGGGTCTTTGGCAGAACCGTGCCTAAAGCACTGTCACAACCGTGCCGAGCGGAACCCTCTGATACAGGTCCATAACATGCTCGTTCATCATCCGGATGCAACCGTTGGATACCGAGTGCCCGATGGTCTGCGGCTGGTTGGTGCCATGGATGCGGAAGTAGGTATCGATGCCGTTCTGAAACAGATACAGTGCCCGCGCACCCAGCGGATTTTCCGGCCCGCCGGGTTGAATGTACTCATTGTCGACGAATTTGGCATAGGCCCGCGGATCGCGTTCGATCATCTCGTCGGTCGGGCGCCAGGTGGGCCAGACCTTCTTGCGTTCGATCACCGCGGTGCCGGTGAACTCCAGACCGGCCTTGCCGACACCAACGCCATAGCGCATCGCCTTGCGCTTGTCGGTGACAAAGTAAAGGTAGTAGGAGCGCGGCAGCACCAGGATTTGCCCCGGGGCAAAATCCTTGCGGATCCGGACCTCCTGCGGGGTGGGATCAAAGGGAGCGGGGTCTTTCTTGCGGGCCAGCGCAGGCAGCGGAAGCAGGGTTGCTGCGGCGGCCGCTGTGCCAGTGCTCAGAATTTTCCGGCGTGAAATCATGGCTAAATCTCCGGATGTCTGTTGTGTCTTCTAATCATCTTCCGGCGCGGAATGCGCTGGGTCAACGGGTTTCCGCAGACGGGCCGGCAAGTGTTGCAAGCGTCGCAGCAGCCAGGGTGCAGACGGCAATCCAGCCAAAGTACCAGAATTTCCCGGCCAACAGGTCCTCGGCATATGACGCGGCGAATTGCGCCTTGCCTGCTGCCGCAATGGCAAAGGCCGCAGCACCGAAGACCGCGAAACCCGCGGCTGCCAGCCAGCGCGGGGGATGCAGCAGCCGGACGGCAAGGGCCAGAACAAGGCCGGGCAGGGCGCCCAGCCAGATCACTTTGCCCGCCCACCAGGGATGCGCCCCCAGCCCGGCGGTCAGATTCATGAAATGCGCCAGCTCGGCGGCTGCCAGTACGGCCGCCAGAGGCGGCAGGATGCGGAGTATCTGTTGCATGCCCTTGATATTGAAGCGGCGGCCTGCGGCTTCCAGTGCTGACAACAGGTTTGTGAAGCTCCGGCGGCTTCCCTTGCGGCCTGGCGGCGGTTGTCTGTATCAGAGCAGGATCAAAGCGGAGGAGCCATCATGGGCGCCAAGACTCTGACCTGCCTGGCCTGTGCGCAGCTGAACCGGGTGCCGGAGGACAAGCTGGGCAAAGGCCCCAATTGCGGCAGCTGCGGCGCGGCGTTGATGCCGGGCAAGCCGGTGGACGTGGACCCGGCGACATTGCAGAAGGCGGCGCAGAATGACGATCTGCCTTTGCTGGTGGATTTCTGGGCGCCCTGGTGCGGGCCCTGCCGGACGATGGCGCCGGAATTTGCCAAGGCCGCCAAGGCACTGGGCAGCAAGGCGCGGCTGGTCAAGCTGAACACCCAGGATCACCCGTCCACCGGCGCGCGCTACCGCATCCGCGGCATCCCGGCCCTGGTCGCCTTTGAGCGCGGCAAAGAGAAAAAGCGCCAGACCGGCGTGATGCGGCAAGGCCAGATTATCAGCTGGCTGCGCGGTTAGGCGCGGTTGCCATAGGCTTGTCCCAGAACCGGCTGCGCCTGCAGCCAGCAGCGCAGGGAAAGCCCTGCGATCACCAGCAGGGTCGCGCCCAGCCCGGCCGCCGGATACAGCAGCAGGCTAAGCCACAGCGGCAGCGCGGCCACGAAAAACCCAAACGCCGTGGCGCCCATCCCGGTGATCATTCCTGCAAACAGTCCAGCCCAAACCATGGCAACTCCCTCTTCAGGAGCAATCTAGCCTGACCGCCCCAGTGTCTCTCAACACTATCTTGCGGGCAATTTTGCTTAAAAAAGGTTTAAAATGTGTCAATAGGCTGGGCAGCGCGGCGCAAATGGAAGGTGCAGGACTACTTTGAGGTCAGCGCCACACCGTCCTTGGCCTTGGGCATCTTGCCCTTGCCCTGTTCCAGAACATGGGCCAGCTCATGCACCAGCAGATCGGTATCCTTGGCAAACGCGGGCTTCATCACATAGATATTGTTGCCGACGGTAAAGGCCTTGGCCTTCAGTTCCTTGCAGACGTCCTTGGCATTGCCGCCGACATGCACCCTGACCTTGCCGAGATTGCCGCCGAAATGCGCCTCCAGCCCTTTGCGCAGATCGCCGGGCAGTTTCTTTTCCGTGGTGCCTTCAGGTTCGGTCTTAAGCTTCTTGCGCTTTGCCTTCTTGCCCTTGGCTGCCTCGACCTGTGCCTTCACCTCTTCCGGTTTCAAAGCCATGGGGGATCCTTTCCAATGCATAAACCAACAATGGGCGCCGGGGCGCCTGCCGCGATGGTAGCGCAGAGTGGCAGAAAGACGAAATGGAGAGGTTCTGTCCCTTTGGGACGCGGCGCTCAGCGGCACGGCCCGCGCCTGACCTTCCCGTCACGCCGGAGGCGCAATCGCACCTCCCCAAGGTCAGGCGCGGGCCTTGTGTTGGGGCTATTCTGAAGTAATGCCTAGATCTTTTCGAATTGAAGATTTCAGCTTTTCGTGAGCGTGAGATCTGCCTTTGCGATCCGTGTTGGATGCTATGATTTCTTCAATGGAATCCCTGACGGGCTGAGGCCCGACGATTTCGCAGCGCATCTGCCAGTAGGCAAAACTCTTCGCTGATTCATCTGTGCCGTTCACCGCTGCGCGGTGGTATGCTTCGAGAAGGCCGATGTAGGCTTCTTTGCGTTCTTGAAAGCTTCGTTCCAATGCTTTGGTTCGTGATGACAGCCAGCTTTGAACAACAGCTGTCACCACGGATCCCAAACCAAAGGCCCCCAAGAGTGGAAGCCAATCGTTCACCGCACAAACTTCTTGTGCTTCAATCGCTTGGGCTCCAGCGCGTCCGCGCCCAGCCGGCGTTTCTTGTCTTCCTCATAGTCCTCGAAGTTGCCCTCGAACCATTCCACATGGGCGTCGCCCTCAAACGCCAGCATATGGGTGCAGATCCGGTCGAGGAAGAAACGGTCGTGCGAGATCACTACGGCGCAGCCGGCGAAATCGACCAGCGCGTCTTCCAGCGCGCGCAGGGTTTCGACGTCCAGGTCGTTGGTCGGCTCATCAAGCAGCAGCACGTTGCCGCCCTCTTTCAGCAGCCGCGCCATGTGGACCCGGTTGCGTTCGCCGCCCGACAGCAGGTTCAGCGGTTTCTGCTGATCGCCGCCCTTGAAGTTGAACGAGGAGCAATAGGCGCGGGAGTTCACCTGCGCATCGCCAAGCTCGATGATCTCGGAGCCTCCGGAAATGGCCTCCCAGACGGTTTCATTGTCCTTCAGATCATCGCGCGACTGATCGACATAAGACAGCTTCACCGTGTCGCCATAGGTGACGGTGCCCGCATCGGGCTGCTCCTGGCCGGTCAGCATGCGGAACAGGGTCGATTTACCCGCGCCGTTGGGGCCGATCACGCCGACAATGCCGCCGGGGGGCAGATCAAAGGACAGGCCTTCAACCAGCTGCTTGTCGCCGTAGTGTTTCGAGATGCCTTCGACGTCGATCACTTTGGAGCCCAGACGCGGGCCGTTGGGGATGACGATCTGGGCGCGGGTCAGCTTTTCGCGTTCGGACTGGCCGGCCAGATCGTTATAAGCGTTGATCCGGGCCTTGGATTTGGCCTGGCGCGCCTTGGCGCCCTGACGCATCCATTCCAATTCGCGCTCCAGCGTCTTCTGCTTGGATTTGTCTTCGCGGGCTTCCTGCTGCAGGCGCTTGGCCTTCTGCTCCAGCCAGGCAGAGTAGTTGCCCTCGTAAGGAATGCCGCGGCCGCGGTCCAGTTCCAGGATCCAGCTGGTGATATCGTCCAGGAAATAGCGGTCGTGGGTGACGCAGAGGATGGTGCCCTTGTAATCGATCAGGTGCTGCTGCAGCCAAGCGATGGTCTCGGCGTCCAAGTGGTTGGTCGGTTCGTCAAGCAGCAGCATTTCCGGTGCTTCCAGCAGCAGCTTGCACAGCGCCACGCGGCGGCGTTCACCGCCCGAGAGATTGGCGATCTCGGCATCATCCGGCGGGCAGCGCAGCGCCTCCATCGACACGTCAATCTGGCTGTCCAGATCCCACAAGTTCTCGGCGTCGATCTTGTCCTGCAGCTCGGCCATCTCCTCGGCGGTTTCGTCCGAGTAGTTCATCGCCAACTCGTTGTAGCGGTCCAGGATGTCCTTCTTGGCCTTGACGCCCAGCATGACGTTTTCCCGCACGGTCAGGCTTTCGTCCAGCTTCGGCTCCTGCGGCAGATAGCCGACTTTGGCGCCTTCGGCGGCCCAGGCCTCACCGGTGAAATCGGTGTCGAGGCCGGCCATGATTTTCATCAGGGTGGACTTACCGGCGCCGTTGACGCCGACCACACCGATTTTCACGCCGGGCAGGAAGGACAGGTGGATGTTTTCAAAGCATTTCTTGCCACCGGGGTAGGTCTTGGAGACACCCTGCATGTGGTAGACGTACTGATAGGCGGCCATGTGACTGCTCCATGATGGGGGAATTCTAGCTGGCTGGTGTGATAACGGATGGGCGGCGGCGGGGCAATGCGGGATGCAGACGGTGCGAAATCCGGCTGCTGAACCTGTGCCGGCGGCTGCCCTCTTGCCCGACTCACCCCTCCTGGCCCACACTGCAGGGCACCGGAAACTTCGGGGCGCCCCGGCTTGCCGCTGGCTGCGCCCAGACCTGACGATGCCGCCCAATCAGTGACTGCAGACACACCCGCGGCGTCCAAGACCTGAGCCACAGCGGCCGGGGGGCCTTTCCTAAACAGGAGGACCCTTTGATGATCGCCTCACGCCTGAAACATCATCTGGAGGCACAAGGCCTGCCGTTCGGCACGGTCCGCCATCCCTATACCGCCACGTCCGCCGAATGCGCCGAAAGTGCCCATGTGCCGGGGGACCATCTGGCAAAATCGGTGCTCATCCACATGGAGGAAGGCCCGGTGCTTGCCGTGGTGCCTTCCAACCAGACCGTTGATCTGCACGCGCTGCAATCCATGATGGACCGCCGCCTGGGCCTGGCGCCGGAATATGAGCTGAACCAGGTGTTTGACGATTGCGACCCTGGCGCTGCCCCCTGCGTGGGTCAGGCCTATCATGTGCCGACGGTGATCGACGACAGCTTGACCGGCCTGGACAAAGTCTGGTTCGAGGCCGGCGACCACAAGACATTGGTGGAAATGAAGGGCAACGATTTCGACGTTCTTATGAAGGATGCGAAACACGGATCCTTCTGCACCATGCACTAACAGCCGTGCAGCAAAGGACTGCCGCCCCCGCGTCACCGGGGCGGCGCCTGATGCGGGTCAGAAGTCGAACAGATCTTCCAGAAAGTTCTTTTTCTTCTTCTTATAGGGTTTCTTGCCGTAGCGCGGATCATAGTCGCCGCCCCGGTCGTCATACCGCTGCGGCTGCTGCGGTGCGGCCTGAACCGGCTGGGAGGAGCGCTCGATGATCTTATCCAGCTCGCCCCGGTCCAGCCACACGCCGCGGCATTTCGGGCAATAATCAATCTCCACACCGGCGCGGTCGCTCATCACCAGCTGGGTTCCGTCAATCGGGCACTGCATCTGTGTCTCCTTGTACAACTCCAGCGACTCAGGTGGGCAGCCCCGCTGTCTTGCACAAGGCAATAGCCCCGCAAATTCGCGGAATTTGCAGAATTCCGCCCATTCCCAAGGGCCTGACCCATGGTAAGCTGCCTGCAAACCATGGAGGCACACATGAGCAGCAAAACCATCCAGGCCGGGTTTCTGACCCTGATCCTCGCCAGCACCCCCGCCTTTGGCGGCGAAGGCGGCGGTGGCGGCGGCAGCCGGGACAGCAGTGCAAGCGGCGGCGGCGGTCAGCGCAGCGGGCTAAGCTCCCGGGCGACAAAAACCGTTGTGACAACGCTGACGCGCGGTTTTGACCGCTGCGGGACATTGCCCAAGGTCTACAGATACGACTGCTACCGCCACACCTACAAGCTGGCGGTTCAGCAACTGGGCGGCAACCATGCCTATGCCGAAGCAACCAAGGCGCTGGAGCTGGTGCAGGACACGCTGACCCAGGCGGTGAAACAGAACCTGGACCCGGCGCAGAAACCCAAGCGCAAGGGGCTGAACCTCTACCGCGCGGTAAAACCCGCCGCAGTGCCGCAGATTCAGCGGCAGACCGAACGGGCGATGAAACAGGCCGAAACCATCCTGCTGCGCTCCCCCGCAGACAAGCAGGTGCATTATGCCCGCATCGCCGAAGCGGTAAACTCCAATAAGGTTCTGCTGCGCTCCGCCCTGCTGCCAGGGGGGGCTATCCGGCTGGCCTGGACGCTGCTCAAGGCGGCGGTTCCTGCCTGACCCGGGCGGATTGACTGGGGCGGCGAGACCAGAGCGGCCTCAGCGCACTACATGCACCGCACAGGCGGCGTGGCGCACCACATGGCCTGAGGTGGACCCCCAAAGCAGATCCTGCATTGACGGGCGGTGCGAGGCGAGGACGATCAGATCCGGCTGGTTCTGATCGGCCCAGTCCAGAATAGTGCGGCCGGAATGCCCTTCGACCAGCTCGCCTGTGGCATTGGGCAGCGTCTTTGCCAGCCCGTCCAGCTCGGCCTGCAGCGCGCTGCGGGTGCCATCCATAAAATCTGCCGGGATGTAAGAGATCGCATAAGCCGGAACCTGCTCGATCACATGCAGCAGCGTCACCTTGGCTCCGGGCGCAGACAGCAGCCGCGCCACTTTCAGCGGCCCGGTCACATCCCGCTCGGGATCAAATGAAATCGGCACCAGGACATTGTGGTACATAACAAACCTCCATCGGTTGATGTTCCTGTCAATGATAGCCCTGCCGGCGGCAGCCTGCTATGACAGGGGTCAAGGCAGGTGCCGTACTAGTGCGGCCCGGGAGGACTCAGGTGCCGAATACCTCCGCCACGTCATACATCACCGGCTCAAAACTGCGGCACAGTTCATTGATCTTGCGGTTGCGCTCGCGCATTTCGGGACTGCGCAGCATTGCCATGAAATCCTCGCGGCGGCGCCATTGCGAGTAATTGGCGATACGTGTCTGCGCGTCATTCACATGCAGGCCGGCCGCAACAAAGCCGGGCTGTTTCGAGATGAAGTCCGCATAGGCGTCCTGAAGCGCCTCCAGCAGGTCCTGGCAGGTCCCGGGCGTCATCTCAAATGTGGTGATAACGGTTTGGATATCAGCGGTTTTTGCTATTTTCGGCATTGGCCCCTCCGTTGACTTTCCCCAGCCTACGCCCGTTCGCGCATAAAGCGCACCACCTTTTTTGAAGCGGCAACCATTTCGTGTTAGGTCGAAATTTAATACAACCTTAATCATAATCCAGAACTCTTGCCGCAGTGTTCTGAGGGGTTTGGGATGAAACCTGCCTGTGCCGTATGTCTTGCCCTGACGCTGGCCCAGCCGGCGGCTGGCGGCGCATGGCAGGAGAAGCCAGGCAGGGGGTTTGCTTCTGCCAGCGCGACCTACCGGCAAACCGGCGGTGAAGGCGCGCAAGAGCTGAGCTATTACGGGGCATTCGGCGTTACCTCCAAACTCACTCTCGGCATTGATCTGAACGAAAATTCCGCTGGCTCCGGCCATGCCCTGTTTTTTGCCCGCCTGCCGCTGCGTGCCGGCCCCCGTTACCGGCTGGCAGCGGAGGCAGGGATCGGCGGCAATCATTTCCGGGGTCTTTGGCAAATGATGCAAAAGGCTACCCTTTCTTACGGACGCAGTTTCGAAACCGGCCAAGCCACCGGCTGGCTGGCGCTCGATGCCGCCTACGAGCTGCGCAACAGCGGTTTTGATGCGGCCTGGAAACTGGATGCCACCATCGGTCTGAACCGGTCCGGAAAAATGGCCCCGATGCTGCAGATAGAGACATACAAGCCGGGCGGCGGCCGGTTTTCCTATGCGCTGACCCCAGCTGTGCGCTATCCGCTGGACGGCAGCCGGGAGCTGATCCTGGGGCTGGAGTACCGCAACACAGGCCGGCGCAGCCTTGGTCTGGAGCTGGGGGTGTGGCAAAGGTTTTGAAGCCTTTCAAGGAATCCAGAGATGCAGATGCCCGACCCGGTCCGCCCCGCAGATGACGACGCCCGCGCCTTGGCACGAAGCCTGATGGCAAGCGCCCGCTTTGCCGCCCTTGGGGTGCTGCTGGACGATGGCAGTCCGCTGGTCACACGGGTGGCTTTTGGACTGGATCCGCAGGGGGATCCTGTCAGCCTGATTTCCGGCCTGGCGCTGCACACGGCTGCGCTGCGTCAGCGGCCGGTCTGCTCGCTGCTGGTCGGCGAACCGGGAGACAAAGGCGACCCGCTTGCCCATCCGCGCCTGAGCCTGATGTGCCGGGCGCGTTTCATCAGCAGGCAAGACCCGGAGCATGAGGTGCTGGCCGCGCATTACCTGCGCCGCCAGCCCAAGGCCAGGCTGTATCTGCAACTGGCTGATTTCACCTTTGTGCGGTTTGCTGTGACGGGCGCGCATCTGAATGGCGGCTTTGGCAAGGCCTTCCGCCTTGCCGCCGCCGATCTTCAGCACTCTGGCGGCACTGGTTAGCTGTCCATCCGCATGATGACCTGAACTTCGCCCTTGACGGCTTCGCCCCAGCGCAGCCGGATCTCGTCGTTGTTCGAGCCTTGCTGCGCTTCGGTATACGGCACAATGTAGCGGGTGCTGTTGCCGCTGCTCTTCAGCGCGCCCAGCGGCACCACGCTATCGACATAGCGGGCAAACCCCTGGAACGGCAACAGCCCTTCGGCCCGCACGGACCAGGAGGTTGAGGCCGAAGATTGATCATGCCGCACCCGCAGCGGATTGGCGGTTTGCGCCGTGACGTTGTGGTACATGTTGCCGCTGAAATCGACGCTTTTAGAACGACTGAAATCCAAATCCGAGAAACTGGTATCCACCCGTTCCGCTCGGTCGATACTGCCCTGAAGCGAGCGGAATTTATTGCCAGTGACAGAAAGCCCGTTCAGGAAATGGCCGCTGCCATAGGGTTTAACGACGATATAGCTGAACCACGGCGCGACATCGCCGGACAGGAACACATTGGCGCTCACTGACAAAGCGCTGAACGAGAACCCGCCGGTGAAGTCAGGTGTTGCATCCCGCTCGTTGGTCCATTCGATAAAGCAATTGTCGATGTAATTGTCCGACACGGTTGAGGTGCAGTTGTTGGAGGCCAGCACCAGCCCCGCCGTACGCACGCCGTTGGCGATATTGTCGCCCTGAAAAAAGTGATTTCCGGTCACCGTGTTGCTGCCGCCTGCCAGCAGCGCGAAATGGCGGAACCTTGTGGCCCGGTTGCTGCGCAGCTTTGCATCGTTGGCATTGACGTTGAGGCCGATACTGACCCGGTCCGGCACATCCTCCCCGTCCTCATTCGACAGGAACTGGCAATTGTCCACCAGAATCCCCTGACAGCCGGAACCAGCCGACGTGATGCCCCGGTCCTTGGGGCGTGAAAAGAAACAACTGTCAAACGCGTTCACCGACCCGGCCGGCGCCAGCCGCACTGCGCTGCAGCGGCCATTGCACTGAAACTCGATGCCTTCCATGCCGAATTTGCTGAGCGAACTGAAGCCGCTGAAATCCACCAGATACTTGAAGTCGCGGAAGGTGAACGTCTGGGTGCCTTCGGCATCATACAACGCCCCGCTGAGGGTCAGCTCTCCTGCGCCGGTGTTTTTGGATTCCACATAGATCTCACGGCCCACACCGGCGCCTTCGACCAAAGAGCCGACTGCAATATTGGCGACGTTCGCAACATTGGTCAGCTTCTTGGAGTCCGAGGCACTGTAGGTTGCCTGCGAAGTCACAACATCGGTGTCCCAGGCCGCATTGCTGGCGGCCTCCAATTGCCCGTTCCGGATGACCCGGCGGGTCGCATATGAGCTTTTGTTCGGGACCGCCGCTTGCATGTCGATCGGCCCGGTGACGGTGATCTTGCGGCCCTTCAGATCCAGGGATTCATGATCTGCGTTGTTGATCAGCGCCTGAAACGCCTTTTTGAACCCCAGCTCCTCATTGCCGAATGCCGCCGCATATGCGGGGAAATCGAAATTCTTTGTCAGCAGCAGCATCTGGCTGTCCGGCATGGAAACGGTGCCTTCGAACACGGCCTGGTGGTTCAGCGAAACGGTGCTGTTCAGGCGGAAATCCCCTGCAGGCACCAGGATGCGCCGCCCGTCGGCAGCAGCATCGGCCGCTTCAAAAGCTGCCGTGCAATCAAAGCTGCCATTGCCCACCGCGCCATAGTCCGTGACGTCCACCACGCTCAGCATGTCGCGCACAAAAGCGCTGGTGATATCGGTGATTTCGATATCGTCGATCCGGACCACGCCGCCGTTGGCGCCAGTCAGGTCGAGGCCGAAATGGCCGTAGGCCGCACTGCGCCCCCAGGGCATGTCCACCCCGCCGCGCTCGCCGCTGCCGACGATGCCGGTGACTTCGAGTACTTTGCCATAGGTGCTGAGCGCCTGCTGCTGCCCGGCTTCGGATACGCCGCCGATGTGGCTGCCGCCGCTGGCACCGGCCCAGCCTGCAACGCGGACCGCAGGCAGCGCGCCGCTAACAGCCTTGATACGGATCTTGATCTGCAAATAGCAGCCCGGTTGCAGCGGCGTCTGCCCCATGAAGCGCAGCTTCTGGGTGTTCTCGGTCTTCTGCATCTCCAGGCAGCCGCCGAAATCAGAGTCCGCCGCCACAAAGACCGCATTGGCAGCGCCGTCATAAGTGTCCGACCCCGGGGTGCCGTCGCCGCTGGACCAGACGTTCAGACCGTCTGCAAAGGCGGGGGGCATCAGCTGCAAACCTTCGGTAATTGCCTTGTTCATGGAATTCCCTTTCCTGCTGCGCATGTCGCGTTCAGGGAAAAGGATTTACAGATGCCGCGTTAAATTCCGCCCAGCGGTGCGTGCGCAGGCCTGGGTTCAGGTGCTTTCACCCTGTCCTTTCAGAATGTGTACGGCGTTGATTTTCCAGCCGCTTTCCAGATTAATCATTTGGTAATCCAGTAGGTGCACGGCGCCCTGTTCGTCGGTGACCATCACCCGCTGCCACAGGCTGCCGGCCACGTCCCGCAATTGCAGGTAACGCACCTCAACAGGTCGCCAGACCATCGGGTAGCCCTGGCGCACCATCTCGCCAAAGCGATCCGGGGTGCCGAAAATGCGCCGGATCGACGGCGAAGCGTAGGAGAAGGCGGTTTCGGTATCATTGTTCAGGAAAGCAGAAATCTGAGAGCCGATCACGGCTGTGACCGGCTCCCTCTGAGCTATTGCCGGGAAGGCCAGAAGAAAAACACTTACCCCCGCAAACAGAACACTGCGCATCTGCCCCTCCCGGTCCGTTTGACTCCAGTTAGGGCGATGTGACGTTACGTCAAAGGAAATTTTTGGGGGAGCTGGTGCACAGCGCGGGACAAGGCCGCAGGCCGCCGCCCATGGCTGAAAAAGAAAAGGGCGCAGAAACCCGCGCCCTTGCTGATTGCGATTCCGCGAAAGGCTTAGGCCAGCTCGCCCGCCAGCGCCTTTTCGATCAGCGCGATGGTGTCCTCGACGCCGTAAAGCGCGATGAAGCCGCCGAAGCGGGGACCTTGGGAGGCCCCCAGCAGCACCTCGTAGATCGCCGAGAACCAGGCGCGCAGCGGCTCAAACCCGTGGATCTTGCCGATGGCAAAGACCACGGATTGCAGGAATTCCTCATCCGCGAAATCGGCCTCGGGCAGCGGGTCGTCATTGCCGGCCAGTTCGTTCTTCTTGGCAATTGCTGCCAGCGCTGCCACGGGCGATTTCAACGCATCCGCCAGATCCAGCAGTGCCGCACGCTCTTGACCGGTGGGCAGGCGGAATACCTTGGACGGTTTCACAAAGTCGTTGAAATAGGCCACGGCAAATCCCGCCGCCTGATCCATCGCAGGATTGGTCTCCGGCGTGGCATCGGGCGCATATTTGTTGATGAAGCCCCACATAGTGGCTTTGTCCTCGGCGCTGGAGGCCGAAGCGAGGTTCAGCAGCATCGAGAACGGCACCACCATATCCGACTGCGGCACGTCACCGCCGTGGATGTGCCAGACCGGGTTGTTCAGCTGCCCCTTCAGGTCCTGCCCGTGATAGGCCCGCAGCTGCTGGTGGTATTCGTCCACCGCCTTGGGGATCACGTCGAAATGCATCCGCTTGGCGGTCTTCGGCTTCAGATACATGAAATAGGCCAGGCTTTCGGTCGAGGCGTAGGTCAGCCATTCGTCGATCGAAATGCCGTTGCCGGAGGTTTTCGAGATTTTCTGGCCGTTGGCATCCAGGAACAGCTCATAGGTGAAATGCTCCGGCGCGCGGTGGCCCAGCACCCGGCAGATGCCGTCATAGATCGGCGTGTTGGTGGAGTGATCCTTGCCGTACATCTCGAAATCGACTTCCAGCGCCGCCCAGCGGGCGCCGAAATCCGGTTTCCACTGCAGTTTGACGTTGCCGCCGGTCACGGGCAGGGTCCATTCCTTGCCGTATTCGTCGTCAAAGGTGATGGTATAGGTCTCGGCGCAGACCTTCTTCATCGGCACATAGAGGACGCGGCCGGTTTCCGGGTGGATCGGCAGGAAGATCGAATAGGTCTGGCGGCGCTCTTCGCGCAAAGACTTCAGCATGATCGCCATGACGTCGTCGTATTTGTCGACCGCGCGTTTCAGCACCTCGTCGAACTGGCCGGACTGGTAGAACTCCTGCGCCGAATAGAACTCATACTCAAAACCAAAGGTATCGAGGAAACGGCGCAGCATGGCGTTGTTGTGGTGGCCAAAGCTCTCATGGGTGCCAAACGGGTCCGGCACCGAGGTCAGCGGTTTTTGCAGGTGGTCCTGCAGGCCTTCGGCATTGGGCACGTTACCCGGGATTTTGCGCATCCCGTCGAGGTCATCCGAGAAGCAGATCAGCTTGGTCGGGATGTCCGAGATCACCTCGAACGCGGTTTTGATCATGGTGGTGCGGGCGACCTCGCCAAAGGTGCCGATATGCGGCAGGCCGGAGGGGCCATAGCCGGTCTCGAACAGCACGTAACCCTTGTCCGGCGCGCCCTTGGCATAACGTTTGAGAACCCGGCGGGCCTCTTCAAACGGCCAGGCTTTGCTCTTCAGAGCTTCTTCGCGCACATCAGACATTCGTATTCTCCATCGGCGGCGTCGTTTCCGGTTTTCCAGGGGCCGCAAGATCAGTGCGGATGCCCCATGCATCCAGCCCTTTCCTCTATTGTGCTGATGCAGCATGAGTCAATAATCACTGGCCCGCCGAGGCCGTCTTTTGCAGCAGCAAAGAGGATAAAAACGCCGCGCTGATACAGCCTGTTGTTGAACCTCGCCGCTGGCATACCTATCCTGATCGGATCAATATTACGCAAAGAAGGATTTCGTCCATGAGTGAGCAAACCCCGCACCCGATGTCCCCGCAGGACTGTCTGGTGGCGCTGATGGTGGCGGTTTCAGCCTCGGACGAGAACATCCGCACTGCCGAACTGGTAAAGATCCAGTCTGCGGTCAATATGCTGCCGGTGTTTGCCGACTATGACATCGACCGGGTGACACGGGTTTCGCAGACCGTTCTGGACCTGTTTGAGCAGGAAGACGGGCTGGCGGCGCTGTTCGGTCTGATCCGCGGCGATCTGCCGGAGCGGCTGTTTGAAACCGCCTATGCGCTGTCCTGCGATGTGGCGGCTGCGGACGGGATCCTGGGCGAGACCGAGCTCGAGTTCCTGGCGGAGGTCCGCTATGAATTGAACATCGACCGGCTGCATGCCGCGGCCATCGAACGCGGCGCGCGGGCGCGGCACATGGTCTGAACGGCGAAGGGGGGCGCTGCCCCCGGCCTTGCGGCCTGGTGAAGTTTAAGCAGCAGCTGAGCGCGGGCGGGACTGGCTGCGGAGGGTCCTGCGGTATCAGCCCGTCCGTCTGGCCGCTGCGATCAATGTGCCGAGGCTTTGCTTCTGCTGCCCTTGCGCACCGAAGTTTGCTGGATCAAGCCACGTCTGATAGGCGGCTTCAAGCATCGGCCACTCGCCATCCAGCACTGAATACCATGCGGTATCGCGGTTGCGGCCTTTATAGACAATGGCCTGGCGGAACAGACCATCATAGGTGAAACCGAAGCGCTCTGCCGCACGGCAGGAGGGCGCGTTCAGGGCGTCGCATTTCCACTCATAGCGGCGGTAGCTCAAATCATTGAACACCCGGGCCATCATCAGATACATCGCCTCGGTCGCCGCCCGCGTCCGCTGCAGCGGCGGGGCGAATGTGATGCCGCCGACCTCGATCACACCGTGGGCGGGCTGAATGCGCATGAAGCTTGCAATGCCTTCGGCCTTGCCGCTGCCGCCATTGATGACCGCGAAATAGGGCTGTGCATCCACGCCGCTGGCCGTTTGCACCCAGGCATGCAGGCCTTCCGGCGTCTCAAAGGGGCCATAGGGCACATAGGTCCAGATCGCATCGGCCTGGTCCTGCCGGAAGGCCGCGAACAGATCCGCGGCGTGGCGGTCCGCATTCAGCGGCTCAACCCGGCAGTATTGCCCCGCCATGCCGGTGTGGCCGGGGTTGCGGGCGCCGCGCCAGTCCGGCAGCGGTGCGCCGATGGGCTGGCCATGCTCGTTGAAGTATCTGGTCATGGCGGCATCCTTTTTCACAGCAATTCCACGGTGGTCAGCACCACCGGCCTGCGCAGGTTTGCCATGCCCCTGGACCGGAAAAAACGTCCGGATTCTAGCAGTACGCCCAGACCAATCCCGCCTGTCCCGGACCCGGGTCAACTGCCGTAGACCGCGCCCCATCGTTCGATCAATTGCTGTTGCAGCTTCTTGGCGCGGCGGTTCCATCCGCGCGCGCCTTTGGGGCGTTCGCGCTGTGCGCGGGGGATGCGGGCACGCGTTTTCTGGTCAGCGGTGAAAATGGCAAAGGCCAGTTCCGTCCCATCCGCAGCGGTCATGAAACCGCCGAGGCCCGAGACAAAATTCAGCGTGCCGGTCTTGGCCGCGACCTTGATCGGGTGTCCCTTGACGATACCGCCCTTGGCATCACGCATCCGGAAAGGTTTCAGGAGCGGTTTGAGCCGGCCCGCCTTGTAGGCAGCAATCAATGCACCTGTCAGATCCCCCGGTGTCATTCGCGAATCCTCGCCCAGGCCGGAATGATCCACTAGCCTGGTGCCGGACATGCCGTATTTGGCAGCGGCCCAGCGGTTCATCTCGGCGGCGGACGCCTTTAGCGAACCAGGCCGGCTGCCGCGCGCGGCGGTGGCGGACATGCCGATCATCTCGGCCATCAGGTTGTTGGAGTATTTCAGCATCGCCTTGAGCATTATATCCAGCGGCGGGCTGCGATGCCGGGCAAGCAGTTGCGATTGGGGCACGGAATTGGCGGTTTTTGCCGTGTCCAGCTTGATCCCGTTTGCACGGGCCAGGGTGCGGAACACATCGCCGGCATAAGCCGCAGGGTTGCGGACCGGCAGCCAGCGCGAACCGCCCTTGCCCAGGGCCTTGCTGGCGACGGTCCAATGATCGGCGCCGCCCTTTTCGGCATAGGTATAGACCGGCCCCGAGCGCGAGGCGATTTTCATCTGCGCGTTGACCACTTCGGGGCGGTATTTCTCGGTCCTTGCATCCATGGTGATCGCCCAGCCGCCGCTGGACGCGCGTTTCCATTCAAAATGCACCCGGTTGAAATTCAGAGCGATGCCGGACACAGCGGGGGAATAGCCGACGTGGTCGGGTTGGTCCGGGTCGATGGTTTTGACCGCCGGAAGGCTGCCGTCCCAAACCAGAAACCTGCCCCGCACCTCGCGCACGCCTGCCGTCTTCAATGCCTTGGCCAGCAGCGCCAGATGATCGGTGTTCAGCATCGGATCGCCGCCGCCGGCCAGGATCAGATCGCCCTTGACCACGCCGCCAGCAACCCCGCCGGTCGCCAGGATGCGGGTCTCGAACCGGTGGTCCGCGCCCAGCACATCCAGCGCATACAGCGCGGTCAGCGCTTTGGCGACGCTGGCTGGCGGCAGTGCTTCGGCCTGGCCCGAGGCCTCCAGCAGCTTGCCGGTTTTCACATCGGCCACAGCACAGACCGCCCGGCCCGGCAGATTGGCCCGCGCCAACAGCGCCTTGAGCCCGTCCGCGCCGGCCGCAAGAGAGCTGACGCGGCGGGCCACGGGCCGCAGCGACACCGCCGGGGCATTGGCCAGCGCAGAGGTGCCCGCCAAAGCGGCAAGCCCGGAGAGGAGGAATGTCCGGCGTGAAGTCATCTTATTCATTTTTAGTGTCAGGACCTGCTCTTCTTCAATCCCATTTTCCTGGCAATTCGCCGCAAGATCCGGGGTTTCGCCCCGCGGAAGGTCCTGCTACCGCTGGCAGCCATGTTGCAGGCAGTCATCCTCATGTTCGTGGCCATGTCAATGATCCCCGCGGGCGATCTGTGCGGGAAACTGCTGACGGGCGGCGGGCTGGCCGCACCGGCGTTTGTCGCCTGGTCGCGGTTTGCCATCGGCACCGCGCTGATCTTGCCCTTTGTGCCGCGCCGGGCCTATGCGCTGCTGGGCGATTGGCGGCTGTGGCTGCGGGCCGGACTGCTGACCGGCGGCATCTTTTCGATCCAGCTGGCGCTGACGACCGAGCCGCTGGCCAATGTCTTTGCCGCCTTTTTTGTCGGTCCGGTGGTCAGCTATGTGCTGTCGGTTCTGCTGCTGCGGGAGCAGGCGACACTGCTGCGCAGCCTGCTGATGGCACTGGGATTCATCGGCGTGCTGATGGTGGTGCGGCCTGGATTGGGCGGCTCCATCAACCTGCTGTGGGCGGTGCTGGCGGGCTGTTTCTATGGCGGTTTCCTGACCAGTTCGCGCTGGCTGGCGCATGTGGGCACGCCGTTGGAGCTGAGCCTGACACAGCTGTTGCTCAGCGCCGTCCTGATGCTGCCGCTGGGCCTCAGCAGCCTGCCTGAATTCACGCCGTCAACTGCGGCGCTGACGGTTGGCAGCGCGGCTTTTTCGATGACCGGCAACCTCTTGCTGCTGTTTGCCTATGGCCGGGTGCAGGCGGTGAAGCTGGCGCCAATGGTGTATTTCCAGCTGGTTGCCGCTGTCAGCCTCGGCTGGGCGGTGTTCAGCCAGCTGCCTGATGCCTGGACCTGGGCCGGGCTGGCGGTGGTGCTGTCGGCCGGTCTGGCCTCAGCCGTGCTCCGCCGCTGACCATTCGCCGCGGGCGCGGATTTCGGTTGAGCTGACATCCACCATCGGCACGTTGACAAAACACCAGGCGGGAGCTTCGGCCCGCGCCAGCAGATGGCTTTGACTGCCTTTCAGCATCGCATGGCGGGCAAACCGCGCCGCCGGAGAAAACCGCGCCGAGATCCGGTCGTTCGGCCGCGCCAGCACGCCGACGGGCACGGTGTCCAGAATCTGCCGCCAATCTTTCCAGCGGTGGAAATGGGTCAGATTGTCGGCCCCCATCAGCCAGACAAACCGCACGCCCGGATGACGGCGGCGCAGGTGGCGCAGGGTCTGGGCGGTGTAGCGGGTGCCAAGATCCGCCTCAATACCGCTGATATGGATGCGCGGATGCTGGATCAGGCCTTGCGACGCTGCGATCCGCCGTTGCAGGGCGGCCGGCTGGCGCGCCTTCAGCGGATTGCCCGGGGACACCAGCCAGAACAGGTGATCCAGTGCGAACCGCCGCAGCGCCGCATGGGAAATCGCCGCATGGCCGCGGTGCGGCGGGTCAAAGGACCCTCCCAGCAGCCCGACGCTTTGGCCCGGGCGGATATGCGGCAGCTTGCAAATCATAGCCGCCTTGATGCACATAGTTTCCCTGGGAGATCAATCGGCGGCGGTGAGGTGGCCAATGGGGCTGCAAAAGGCAGATGGTAGTGCCTTCCGAGCCAAGAGGGGCGGGCCGGCAGGGGAGTGGCATCTTCGGGGTCGTCATCGACAAATGTGCGAGCGCGATCTATTTCGTCCATTACGGTGTCAAAATCAAAGGAGCTTGCGAGAACCGTCGTAGCATCAATAACTTCGCTTTGTTCTCTCTCCTCAATAGCTTTGACAAGTTCTTCGAACTCGTGATCCTCAGACGTAAATCGCATGCAATAGACTTCAAAAGCTTCAATATCTTCAAACCCAGCCGTGATCAGTTCTGACCGTCGTTGAATTTCTGCATCTCGGAAAGCATTTCGATGTTTCCATAAAGCTTTCAACAGTTTTGCTGCTTGCCTTGCAGATGAGGATTCAAAAAAGGCCCTAATTCGATTGGCTTTCGAGGTGCCTTTGAAGGAAGACTTACCGTCATAAATGCCTACACTAATTTCGTCCTCAAAGAACTCAGCAAGGGTCTTGTTGGAGAGAACTAACGGAAAACCGTCTTTCATATGGAATAATTCGTCGATAAGACGTGTTTCAGAATGCTTTATTTTGACCAATTACAACTCCCTTAACGATCAAAGGCCAGTGTCCGTGGCACGGGCTGCGCCCGACCTCCTCCACGGGAGGGCGCATTCGCTTCCTCCCTAGGCGGGGTTCAACCCTCTGTTGCGTTTCAAAACCTCACGAAAACTTCTTCTGCGACTTGCCCCGGTACGCCCGAGTTCCAGCCTTGCCTGCGGTTGACCGCCCCCGCGATTTCACCGCGGCATCAGACGCAGCCTCCACCGCCGATTGCCGCGCCAGCGGGTCGTCGGAGATGGCCAGATCCACCGCTTCCAGCCGTTTGACCTCGTCGCGGAGACGCGCGGCTTCTTCGAACTCGAGGTTCTCCGCCGCCTTGCGCATCTGGTCGCGCAACCCGTTCAGATGCGCCTCCAGATTGGCGCCGTGCATCGGTTTGTCGATCTGGGCGGTGACGCGGTTCATGTCCACATCGCCCTCGTAGAGGCCGGCCAGAACGTCCTCGACGTTTTTCCTGACCGTTTGCGGGGTGATGCCGTGTTCCTCGTTATAGGCGATCTGCTTGTCGCGGCGGCGGTTGGTTTCCCCCAACGCGCGCTCCATCGAGCCGGTGATGCGGTCGGCATACATGATGACGCGGCCGTCGGCATTACGTGCGGCGCGGCCGATGGTCTGGATCAGCGAGGTTTCGGAGCGCAGGAAGCCCTCCTTGTCGGCGTCCAGAATGGCGACAAGGCCGCATTCCGGGATGTCGAGGCCCTCGCGCAACAGGTTGATGCCGATCAGCACGTCAAAGGCGCCAAGGCGCAGATCACGCAGGATTTCGATGCGTTCCAGCGTGTCGATGTCGGAATGCATGTAGCGGACTTTGATGCCCTGTTCATGCAGGTATTCGGTCAGGTCCTCGGCCATGCGTTTGGTCAGCGTGGTCACCAGCGTGCGGAAGCCGGCGGCGGTGACGCGGCGCACCTCGTCCAGCAGGTCATCCACCTGCATGTCCACGGGGCGGATTTCGACCTCAGGGTCCAGCAGGCCGGTGGGGCGGATCACCTGTTCGGCAAAGACGCCGCTGGATTGTTCCAGCTCCCATTTCGACGGGGTGGCGGAGACAAAGACCGACTGCGGGCGCATGGCGTCCCATTCCTCGAACTTCAGCGGGCGGTTGTCCATGCACGACGGCAAGCGGAAGCCGTGTTCGGCGAGGGTGAACTTGCGCCGGTGGTCGCCCTTGTACATGCCGCCGATCTGGGGGACGGAGACATGGGATTCATCGGCAAAAACAATAGCGTTGTCGGGGATGAATTCGAACAAAGTGGGGGGCGGCTCTCCCGGCGCGCGGCCCGTCAGGTAGCGGGAGTAGTTCTCAATGCCATTGCAGTGGCCGGTTGCCTCAAGCATTTCGATGTCGAAGTTGCAGCGCTGTTCCAACCGCTGGGCCTCCAGCAGCTTGCCCTCGCCGACCAGTTGCTCCAGCCGCATCTTCAGCTCCTGCTTGATGAAGATCACCGCCTGGTTCAGCGTCGGCTTCGGCGTCACATAGTGAGAGTTCGCATAGACGCGGATCTGGTCGAAACTGCCGGTTTTTTCGCCTGTCAGCGGGTCGAATTCGGTGATTTGTTCCAGCTCCTCGCCGAAGAACGACAGTTTCCAGGCGCGGTCTTCCAGGTGGGCGGGGAAGATTTCGAGCGTATCGCCGCGGACTCGGAAGGAGCCGCGCTGAAAAGCCTGATCGTTGCGCTTGTACTGCTGGGCAACCAGATCGGCCATGATCTGGCGCTGGTCGTATATCTCGCCCGCCTTCAGGTCCTGGGTCATCGCCGAGTAGGTTTCGACCGAGCCGATGCCGTAGATGCAAGAGACAGACGCGATGATGATCACGTCGTCGCGCTCAAGCAGGGCACGGGTGGCCGAGTGGCGCATCCGGTCGATCTGCTCGTTGATCTGGCTTTCCTTCTCGATATAGGTGTCGGAGCGCGGCACATAGGCCTCGGGCTGGTAGTAGTCGTAGAAGGAGACGAAGTATTCAACCGAGTTCTCCGGGAAGAACCCCTTGAATTCGCCGTACAATTGCGCCGCCAGCGTCTTGTTGGGGGCAAGGATGATCGCCGGGCGCTGGGTCTCTTCGATCACCTTGGCCATGGTGAAGGTCTTGCCGGTGCCGGTGGCGCCCAAGAGCACTTGATTGCGTTCGCCGTCCAGCACGCCCTCGGACAGTTCCTGGATCGCGGTGGGCTGGTCGCCTGCGGGCTGAAACGGAGTATGCATCACAAACCGCTTGCCGCCTTCCAGCTTGGGCCGCTGCTGCGGTGCCCGCTGGGTCATCATCGGCATGGTCTTGTCGGAATGGGCATAGGGCATCGGGCGACTCCGTTGGCGGCTGGCGCTGATTTTGGTCTGTTTTTGTTCCGGTGCAAGGGGGGCTGGCCGGTAATCCGGGGTGTGGTGTCAGATTTTGTCAGCAGGGGCAGGGCGCAGGAGCTTTGCCAGCAGTTCCGCCAGCCGCCGCGCCTCGCCAGCGCTGAAATGCGGGGTGACGGCCTGCTGCATAGTGTCCGAGTAGACCGTCCAGACGCGGGCGCGCATGGCGGCGCCTTCCGGTGTGATCACCAGCACCTGGCCGCGGCCGTCGCCGTTGCAGGTCAGGCGTTCCAGCAGGCCTGCCTTGGCCAGCCTGTCCGCCAGCCGCGAGACACCGTATTGCGGCAAGAGCAGCTTTTCCTGGAGCTCAAAGGGGCGCAGACCGTCACTGCCTGCGCATTCCAGCTCCCACAGCAGGTCATACCAATCCAGCCCCGGCAGGCCGGCCTGTTTCAGCGCGGCCTCCACCGAGGTCAGGATGGACTTGTGGGCGCGGGCGAGCGGCAGCCAGATTTCGAATGGGTCAGGTGTCTCCATGCAGGGAATTTACATGCAACTGCATTGACATGCAAGCCAGCGTCCCTATTTGTATGTTAATGCAGTTGCATCTATAGGAGGATTCCTATGCGTGATTTACACCTGATCAGCCACCACCTGTGCCCCTATGTGCAGCGCGCAGCGATTGTGCTGAGCGAAAAATCCATCCCTTACCGGCGCACCTGTATCGATCTGGCGGACAAGCCTGATTGGTTCGCCGCCCTGTCGCCGCTGGGCCGGGTGCCGGTGCTGGAAACCGGCGGGCGGGTGCTGTTTGAGAGCCAGGTGATCGCGGAATACCTGGACGAGACCACGCCGGGCGCATTGCATCCGGCGGATCCGCTGGAGCGGGCGCGGCACCGGGCCTGGATCGCGTTCGGTTCCGAGACGCTGGCCGCCATCGGCAAGTTGTACAGCGCACCGGAGGAGGCGGCATTTACCGCCGCTGCCGGGGTTGTGCGCGAGCGGCTTGAGCGGATCACACCTGAGGTGGAGGGGCCTTTCTTTGCCGGAGAAACCTTCCGCATGGTGGATGGGGTCTGGGGCACCATTTTCCGCTACTTCGAGACCTTTGATACCATCGGGGACTTCGGGCTGATGCCGGAGGCCGTGCATATGCCAGCGTGGAGGGGGGCGGTCATGACACGCCCATCGGTGCAAGAGGCGCCGCCGGAGGGGTATCCGGCCCGGCTGATGGATTTCCTTTGCGCGCGGCCATCCCATCTGGGCGGGCTGGCGCGGGCCGCCTGCGGCACCGCCGCAAACCCCGCTTAATCCTGTGCAAATGGCACCTTGCCGCAGAGCCGCATCCGGCGCATAAATGCGCTGGATTGAGACTCGAAGCGGGAGACAGCCCATGCAAGCACGGATTTACCGGCCGGCACGCAATGCCATGACCTCGGGCATGGCCAAGACGCGGAAATGGGTGCTGGAGTTTGCGCCTGCTTCGGCCCGCGAAGTGGACCCGCTGATGGGCTGGACCTCCTCCGGCGACACCCAGAGCCAGGTCAAATTGCGGTTCGAGAGCAAGGAAGCGGCGCTGGAATATGCCAAGGACCACGGCATCGATGCCGTGGTTGTCGAGCCGAAGGAGCGTAAAGCCAACATCCGCCCGGGAGGCTACGGCGACAATTTCGCCACCAACCGCCGCAGTCCCTGGACCCACTGAATTTGTAAATCGGGGCAAGGATCCCGCGGAGGCTTGATGTGATCAAGATATGGGCCGCCCAATGGGCGCCCATACTATTTGTTGAAGCGAGCTATTCTGGTCGGAGCGGTAGCTCCTGCGGCTCATCAAGCTTCAGTTCAGCGCCTTTTCCAGCGCGCCCCGCAAGCGTGTCGTTAGCTCATGGCTCTGACCGTCAATTCGCTCATCATAGTAGACACGATGGATGTTGAACGAGGCGGCACTCGCCACCAAAGGCGAAATTGCCGCGATATCGAGATACTCCCCCCAACCTTAACATTGATCTGCTGCGCGTCGCCATTTTCCAATTTTGGCTTGTAGATCGCTCGGTTGTAGGTGTCGTGATAGCATCCGCGCAATACTGCTTCTTCCGAAGCAAGGATCTCTTTACAGGCTTGATCGCAAGCTTCTTCAATTCTCTTTACTCGATCGTGTGCATGCATTTCTTTGGATGCGCGCGAACGCGCAATTTGCTCATCCGCAAGTTTCCAAGCATCGACCATTGGCGGGATTTTACGCTGAAAGAAATCGTTCGCGGTTACCCGAACTGTCTCATCTGGTGCATTTCGGAAGAGATGGAGCGAGCCCCAGAAAAGAGTATCGTCGAGAGATAGTGCGTTATCGAGATCGCTTGTCCCCCATGTGCCGCCAACGTTGTCGCGGCAGTCGACGAGAATGTGGCCCTTGGTCATGTGATCTGATGTGCTCAGTCCTTTCCTGACATGCCATGCGATACAATGACGTTCTATTTCTACGACAGAGCCAAACAGAAGGCAGCGGCCCGGGCTCGCGATGAACAGCGGCTGACCAGATGGAAACCGAGATAGTCGGATGTCTGGCCCGGCGTGATCTCTGTCCTCATGGGCAGACCATGCGCGTTGACGAGGAGGTGGATCGGGGCGCGGGCTGTCAGGATGAACCGCTCAAAGAGCGCCCATTCCTCGTCCGACATCAGGTCTCGTGCCAAGCTGGTCTTCATCGCAGATACCAGCTTGAATCATGCGCAAAGCCCGATGTGAATCCTTTTTGTCAACACGACCTAGTCACCTCAATTGCCTGGGTTGCCGCGAGCATGGCATGAGCAGCGCCAGCTTCTATAAGTGGCGCGCCAAGTTTGGCGGCATGGATGCGTCTTTAATGTCTGAGGTGAAGGATATGGCGGAGGAAAACCGCCGTCTAAAGCGCATGTATGCTGAGATGAGCATGCAGAATGATCTGCTGAAGGAAGCCCTTGGAAAAAAGCGTTAAGGCCGTCTCTGCGACGAGAGATGGCCATGAATGGCTTGGGCAATACATCTTTGAAACCATCGAGGAAGCACAAGACCAAGCAACTGAATGGCTCTGGACTTACAACAACGAGCGACCCAACATGGGCATCGGCGGCATGACACCCGCCATGAAACTGAAAACAGCCGCCTGAATTCTACGGCTGGACCCCATTAAAAATGGGGGGATTACCATCTAAGGCGTATCCGGGTTGGTTTTCATGCCGCCAATTTCTGATCTCGACCGGCCCAATATGGAGTGTTCCAATCCCACCTTGGCACGTCGATGCCGTCGGGGGCGGTTACAGCATCAAAGCCCCATTGACCACTAAGTTGACGTTCCAATTCGGGCCACCGCTAAGCAGGCGAACAGCGCAGAGCGCCTTCCGAGTAGCTGCCCTGCGTGTGATCCGGAGAACTAAGAAACTACCTCAAGAATTGCCCTGCAACATCGCACGAGGCACTATGCTCTTAGCAACTCTCGTACATTGGCATCCAGCTGGGCGGTAAAGCCCGCGTCATTGCCCGGATTGGCGCTGCAATGGCCCCAGGGTGAGTCGTAAGGGCGGAAGATTGCATTGGGCATGTGCCGGGCCTCGATCCCGTTGTCCTCGGTTGGGAAGTAGAGGTCCTGGGTGCAGGGCATCAGGATGGCGCGGGCTTTGATGGCCTTCAGCGCGGCCTTGAAGTCGCCGTTGTAGAGCGGCCCTGCCGAGATGTCGCCGGCCTGCCAGGTGGCAAGCTTGGCCAGCAGGTTGTTGGCGTCCCAGCATTGCACATGGTCCTGCTCCCAGTCCTGCAGCAGGTCTTCGATGGTCTCAAACCCAAGCTGGCGGTAGAGACCCTCGCGGTAGAAGGTTTGCGAGAAGGCCCAGCCTGCGTAAACCCGGCCAAAAGCCTTGAGCCCGGCAACCGGCGGCGAGGCATAGTCACCGCCATTCCAGGACTGGTCCGCGCAGAGGGCGGATTTGACGCCTTCGAGGAAGACGAAGTTGTGCGGAGAGGTCTTGGCTGAGGCGCAGAAAGGCAGGATCGCCTGCACCATGTCCGGATATTGCGCTGCCCATTGGTAGGACTGGCAGCCGGCCATGGACCAGCCTGCGACCAGGGCGATTTGCTCGATGCCGAGGTGATCGTGGATCAGGCGGTGCTGGACGGCGATGTTGTCGTACATCTGCACCAGCGGGAAGCGCGGGCCGTCCTGCGGGGCGGGTGTGTTTGACGGCGAGGAGGAGCGGCCGTTGCCGAACAGGTTCGGGCTGACGATAAAGTGGCGCGCCGGGTCGATGGCGCGGCCGGGGCCGAAGAAGCCCTCGTTGCGGGAATTGGTGCCGGTGTAGAAGGTGGGGAGGACAACGACGTTGTCGCGCGCGGGCGTGAGCGTGCCATAGGTCTGATAAGCGAGTTTGGCACCCCTTAGCACCTCGCCTGACAGAAGCGGCAAGTCACCCAGGTCTAAGATCTTGTAGTCCGGCATCTTGTAATCCTTTGAAAATTTTCCGCCTGGGCCGTTGAGCCCGTCCGCTAGGCGTCTTCTTCCAGCTTGGCCTCGCCGCGCATCAGCTGCATGATCTCGCGTTCGCACTCCGGGTAGCCTGCAAGCTCGACCAGATCCTCCTTGCTGCGGATCTCCTTGCCCTTCTTGAAGTCCAGTTCGAGGATGGTTTTCAGCCGCCCCGGGTGGGCCGACAGAAACACGATGCGGTCGGCGAGGAAGATCGCCTCCTGAATGTCGTGGGTGACCAGCAGGATGGTGGTCTGCGTCGTGCGCATGATGTCCAGCAGCATTTCCTGCATGTGCCAGCGGGTCTCGGCATCCAGCGCGCCATAGGGTTCGTCCATCAGCAGGATTTCCGGCGCGTTGGCCAGGGTGCGGGCGATGGCGACCCGCTGTTTCATGCCGCCGGAGAGGGTCTTGGGGTAGGCATCGCGGAACTTCGTCAGATGCACCAGGCCGATGTAATGCAGCGCCCGCTCGCGGCGTTCTGTCTTGGGGGTCCCGTTCAGCTTCATGCCGTATTCGACGTTCTCCAGCACCGTGAGCCAGGGAAAGGAGGTGTAGCTTTGGAATACCATGCCGCGCTCGCGGGCGGGGCCGTGGATGGGGCGGCCCTCCAGACTGAGGCTGCCGCTGGTGGGGGTGTGCAGGCCCGCCACGATGTTCAGCAGTGTGGACTTGCCGCAGCCCGAAGGCCCCAGCAGCACGCAGAGCTCGTTGCGGGCCACCGAGAAGGACACATCGCGCAAGGCCTCGACCCCGCCGCCGCGTGTGGGGAATGTCTTGCAGACATTCTGGACGGATAGAATGGTGCTGGATTGCATGATGCGCCCCTCTTTTCTGGTTCGGTCCAAGGTGGATCAGCCGCGGTAGCCGCTGTCGTAAAGCTCCTTGTGCAGGCTGCATTCGACGCCGGTTTCGGGGGCTTTGACCTCTTGGATCAGGCCGAATTTGACCCACCATTCGCTGACCAGGTTCCAGTGGTCCGACATCTGGCCGTTGGTCTGCTCAAACGGCGGATTGCCCGGCGCCGCGCCGCAGAATTGCGCCGCTTCGATGAAGTCGTAGACGTAAAGCCCGCCATCCAGCGAGGTGCCGTCCTTGCCCAGGACCAGCTCGACATCGGAGACGCTCATCCCCATGCCTTTGGCGATGATCCCGTTGCCCTCTGCCGGGTTTTCCTTCCACCAGGCGATGGCGTCATACATTGCTTGCATGGTTTTCAGAGCTACATCGCGGCGGTTGTTGATCAACTCGTTGCTCATGTAGTGGCCGTCCGCGACCACCGCGTTTTTCAGCCAGAAGGGTTCGTCGGATTGGGTCAGGATACTGGACCCTTCCAGCGCTTTCAGTGTGTTGGAGCCGTAGGGTTCCCAGAATTCCGAAGCAGCCACGCCGCCGCCGATCATCGCGGCAAAGGCATCGTCGGCGATGATGTTGCGGTAGACGACGGAGTCATAGGCGGCGCCATTCTGTTCCAGCCACATGGCGACATAGATTTGCGCCAACCCGCCCTCCAGCACCGCGACCTCCTTGCCGGCCAGATCGGCTGCAGTTTCAACGCCCGGTCCTGCGACGACTTTGTCGGTGCCATTGGACAGGTTGCCAAAGGCCACCAGCTTGACCGGCAGGCCGCGTTCGACACCAACGGGGGTGAATTCAGCGGTGGAGGAGACCACGTCGAGCTGCCCGGCGGCGACCAGGTTGAAGCTTTCATAGGGGTCTTCGATGGTCTGGTACTGAATGTCCAGATCCGGGGCGAGCCCCTTTTCAGCCGCGATGTGCCAGAAGCCGTAGCCCGGCCAGGTGAAGCCCGCGATCTTGACGGTTTCTTCCGCCCATACTGGCCCGGCGGCGCCTGCCAGCGCGATGGCTGCGATGCAGCGGCTGGCTGTTGTCAGCAGTTTATTGGTCATCGTCACGATACCTCCCTTGCGACGTGGGTGTTTTGGTTGGCCTGTTTTGTCGTGTCTGCTCTGGCTCCTCAGGAATAGTCGTCGAGATATTGGAACGCCCGGCGGTGCAGCGCCCGCAGCAGGTAGTCGAACATCAGCCCCAGCAGGCCGATCACCAGGATGCCGGCCATGATCTGATCCACATGCAAAAAGCGCTTGGCGCGCATCATCATGGCGCCGATGCCGGCGTCGGCGGCAGTGATCTCGGCGATCACCAGATAGGTCCAGCTGACGGCCAGCATCTGGCGCATGGCGATGACGATATTGGGCAGGGCGGCGGGGACCACGACGCTGCGCAGCACCTGCCAGCGGGAACCGCCAAGGGTGACAGATGTGTTGATCAGATCCTTCGGCACCGCCTTGGTGTGGTCGGCGATCAGGGTGATCAGGAACCAGATCACCCCGATGAACAAGAGCGCCAGTTTTTGCGCGTCGCCCGCCCCGAACCACATCAGCAACAGGGGAATGAAGGACGGGGCGGGCAGGTAGCGCCAGGCGGATACGAAGGGGGAGAAAAACGCCTCCACCGCCTTGAACGCGCCCATCAGGATGCCAAGCGGCACTGCCACCGCGCAGGCAAGGGAAAAGCTGAACATCACCCGCCAGACACTGAGCAGCACATCGCCGAGAAAGCCTTGCTCGGCAAAGAGCGTGTAAAGCGCTGTCAGGACCTTGCCGGGCCCTGGCAGCAGGATTGCGGGCATCACGCCGGACCAGGCAGCGAGCTGCCAGATGGCAAAGAAGATGACCCAGACCGCCACCCCGAGGGTGAGGCGCCAGGACGCGGGGATATCCGATTTGAACTCGAAAATCCGCAGTTTCGGGCGCGTGTCCTTGGCCCGGGTTGCTGGCAGTGTCCGAAGGGCCTGGGTCATGATGTCTTCCTTAGGTGAGGGCTTTAGTAGAGGCGCAGGTATTCCTGCACTTCCCAGTCGGTGACTGACTGGTGATAGCGCTCCCACTCGTCGTTCTTGTATTCGAGGAACGACTTGCGCATCACCGGGCCCATCACATGTTCGGCCATTTCGTCGTGGCGCAGTTCCTCGATCGCGCTCCATAGGGTGCGGGGCAGGCGGCGGATGCCAAGCTCGGCCAGTTCCCTCTCGGTCTTGGCATAGAGGTCGAAATCGGTGGGCTTGCCCGGTTCTATCTTCTGTTTGATGCCCATCACCGCGCAGCTGAGATGCATAGCCATCGCCAGGTAGACATTCATCGTCATATCGCAGGCGCGGTTCTCGATGCAGTGGCGGCTTTGCGGCAGCCGGAACTGGGCGGAGCGGTTGTTGAAGCCGTAGGTGATATTGGTCGGCGCCCAGGTGACAGTACCGCCCTCAAAACCGCCGACGCGCGGCACCAGCCCGTTATAGGAGTTCACGGTGGGGCAGGTGATCGCAGTGATCGCCTCGGCGTGCTGCATCAGCCCGCCCACGGCCCAGCGGCTTTCGTCGGACCAATCGCTGCCATCCGGGGTTTCAAAGATGTTCTCGCCGGGGCGGCTGTCATGCTGCATCGACATGTTGATATGCGCGCCGGAGCGCCAGTCGCCCACCGTTGGCTTTGGCATGAAGGTGACAAACAGCCCGTGCTTCTTGGCGACCTCTTTCAACACGATGCGCAAAAACGCCAGGCGGTCCGACATTTCCAGCATGTTGGTATAGTGAAAATCCAGCTCGAACTGGGAATAGGCGCCTTCGGCCACCACGTCATGCAGATTCCAGCCCAGGCCCTCGATGATGTCGATCATATCCTTGAGGAAGGGCATCGAGTCGACGGAATATTCCACGTCATAGCCAAACGCCTGGCGGCGCGGGCGCAGGCCGTCTGCCGGATCGTCGTCGAAGGCTTTCACCGGCTGCCCGGCGTCGTCGTATTTCATCACGATGAATTCCGGCTCAACCCCGGCAAAGCCGGTGTAGCCTTCCTGCGCCGCCTCATGCATGGCGCGCCGCAGCGCCTGGCGGGGGCAGACGTTGTAAGGCGCGTCTTCCCAGTAAAGATCCGAGAAGATGATCGCCATCGACGTATCCCAGGGGCAGACATAGACGGCGTCCAGATCCGGCACCACCACCTGGTCGCTGTCGGCGGGGCTGAGTTCGGGCACAAAGGAGATCGAATGCACCGCAAACTGCGGCCCCTTGCCGAGGCAGAGCGGTTCAAAATCGCTCATCGGCACCGGTTTGGTCTTGGGGATGCCGTGCAGGTCGATCCAGGCGGCCATGACGTATTTGACGCCGGCTGCTTCCAGGCGTTCGCGCACCTCGGGGATGCGGGGGCGGTTGCGCTCCACCGCGTCCTGGAAGGTCTCGTAATAGACCCTGTTTTCGGGATTGGCTTTCAGCATGGTTGTTCCTCCCATTGAATGGCAAGCAGATGCCGTCCGCTGCCGGGGGCCGGTCAGCGTTGTTTTGGTTTCGTTTATTGCAGTTGCCTGGCGGAAAAGGCGGGCAACCCGTCATCCGGGGCTCGGACTAGGGTGCCCAGTCGCCAGGAGCGGCGTGTCTTAGCCCGGGACAAAGTCCGACGGGTCAATGCCCGGAACCTGGGTGATCCCGGCCAGTTGTTTCCAGTTGTGCGGATAGGCGGCGTAGAAGATCACGCATTTGCCGTCCGCCTCGTAGGAGATGTGGTTATCCTTGGGCACAAACAGCACGTCGCCGCGGTTGCAGACATAGCTTTCGCCATCGCAGACCAGGCGGAAGGTGCCCTCCAGGCAATAGATGATCTCGTCGCAGGTCAGGTCCCACGGCACCTTGATGTTGTTCAGAACATTGATGCCGCCGCACATGGACTTGCTGAATTCGCTGGTGACCATCGGTTTGATGTAGGTGTCACTGTCGCCCATGGCGTCGTAACGCTCCTGGACCAGATCGAATTTGAATAGCTGCGGTTGATCGCCCATGGGTTATGCCCCTTCGCTGGCAAGATGTTTCAGGATGCTTTCGTTCAGTTCGACCTTGTAGCCGTCCGGGTCCTCGCAAAAAGCGATGACGCGGGTGCCGTTTTTCATCGGACCTGCCGGGCGGGTGATTTTGACGCCGGCAGCGGCCAATTGCTCGCAGGCGGCATAGACATCCGGGGTCTCGATGCAGATATGGCCCCAGCCGTTGCCCTTGTCATAGGGCTCTTCCTGGTCCCAGTTGGCGGTCAGCTCCAGGGTGGGGGTCTCCGCCTCCGGGCCGTAGCCGATAAAGGTATTGGTGAATTTGCCTTCGGGGTAGTCGGTGCGGCGCAGCACCTCCATGCCCAGAATTCCGCAGTAGAATTCCAGCGACTTCTCCATGTCCATCACCCGCATCATCGTGTGGGCCAGGCGGAAACCCTTGGAAATAGGGTCACTCATTGGGTTTGTTCCTTTTTATTCAGGCGTTTGCCGGGGCGCCGGCCGCCATGCCGGTCCCAGGGCTGGTCCCGTCGCTGGCCAAATCGCGTTCGATCATGTCCTGGAAGGCGCGGACGCTGTCTTCCCAGGCCGGCGACAGCAGCCCGCCGTCATCGGCAACGGGGGATTTGCGGCCTTCGTACATGCGTTCGACCATCTCGTGGTCTTCCTTGTGGACGTCCCACCAAAGGTCTTTCAGGCCTTGGATTTCCTCTTCGCTCAGCTTTTGGCCCTCGGTGGTGTACAGCGCGCGGTACTGGCGCATCTTGCCGGGTCCGACAGGCACGTTCAGGTAGACCCCCAGCTGATCCGGGAAATAGCGGCCCAGGATGAAGTTGGGATAGAGCGTCAGATAGCGCGAGCTGACCGCCAGGCTGCCGGAGGTGCCGACCTCTTCCTTCAGGTCCACCGCGCTGCCAAGGCAGTTGCCATCGGTGATCGTGTAGTGATCCTCGAGCGGCTGATCGGTGGTCGAGGAGTGCACGAACTGGACATGGTAGGGCTCGATGAAGTTCTCCATGATCAGCTTCCAGTTGGTGTCGATCTCGCCGAAATCGAGCAGGCCAATCGGCTCCAGCTTGCCGTAGTCGATGCCCTCCAGCCGGTTGATCAGAGATCCGGCGTAGTCTTCGAACTCCGGCGCATTGCCGTCGAGGTTGACGAAGATCCAGTCGTGCCAGACATGGGTGCGGACGGGCTTCAGGCGGTGTTCCTTCAGATCGAAGCCGTCGAACTCCTGCTTGCCGGTGCCGGCGAAATGAGGCGCGGCGCGCAACCGGCCCTCCAGATCATAGGCCCAGGCATGATAAGGGCAGCGGATCAGCTTGCCGACGTTCTTGGGCTTGTCGACCAGCGTCATGCATCGGTGCAGGCAGACGTTGTGGAACACCTGGATGCTGCCGTCCTGGCCGCGCACTGTCAGCAACGGCAGACCGGCGCAGCTGACCGGGTTGGCATCGCCGGGATTGGCGATCTGATGGGCAAAACCGATGAACACCCAGTTCTTGGACAGGACCGTCTGGCATTCCCGCTGCCAGATGTCCTCGCTGCGGTAGGCGTCCGCGGTCAGGCCATGCTGCGGCCCTCCGGCTACCCGTGCTTTTTCTTTGGCAATTGTCATTTGTCCTCCCTTCGACACTGCCACATGCGCAGCGGCTTGATGGGCCATGCGCATGGAACCTGCTCCTGCACTGGCTGTCCCGTTTCGGGTTCTGCGCCATTCGCAGGGCTTGGAGATCATGCTTGCGAAAATCGCACGACTTGGCAATAGTTTTTTACGATATTCGTTATTGTGTGGAATTTTCAGACGAAAATCAGGAAGAAGCTGTTCAGAAAGCGTCAAATGGGTGCGAAATTCGCATGTACCAGTCGGGCCAGTGCCAGGAATCGCAGTTTACAGCAGGAGGTCTGCCGGACTCCGTGCCTGCAGCCGGGCATTTGCGGCGTGTCCGGGCGGAGGCACTGGATTGCAGGCCCCTGGAAACGGGAAATGCCGCGTGAGTGGTTTGCGAATTCCGCCGTGGATGCTTATGGTCGGCTGCGGATACAGTAACCGGGCAGCAGACATATGGCAGGCAAGCAGCAACCCTCTGCGCGCAGCAAGCGCGCCAGTCAAAGCATCCGCTCTCCAGGGGACGATCTGAATCAGCAGATCATCCGGCTGCTGCAGCAGGACGGGCGGATGGCATTTTCAGAAATTGCCCAGAAACTGGATGTTTCCGAAGGCACTATCCGCAACCGGGTGAGCGGCCTGCGGGAGAACAACATGCTGCGGATCGTGGCGATGTCGGACCCGGTGGCCACGGAATACACCACCGACGCGATGATCGGGCTGAACGTCGCAGCCGGGGTAACCCCGCGGCAGGTGGCGGAAAGGCTGGAGAGTGACCCGCGTGTTGTTTTCATATTGTGGGTCGCAGGCCGCTATGACCTGATTGTTGAACTGGTCAGCGATGACGCCGACGCGCTGAAAGGGTTTCTGGAGCATGAGATCCACGCCAGCGATGATATCGCAAAGGCGGACGTCATGTTTGGCTTGAAGAACTTCAAGAACCAGTTCCTGCTGAAACGGGATGTGAAGGATTGTGAGGAAACTGCCAGCGGCTGATGCCCGCAAAAATGAAAGCAGCTTCATCAGTACGGTTTCCTTCGGCTGTTTATGTATTCCCGGGTAGAACCTGTCCCCTTGCGATAGTGGCCTTTGAGGTCGCAAGCGCCCGGCTGCAGGCAGCCGGATCCGGACGGGTCCCGTAATCCCGGGTTTCTACCGCATCACATCGCACTCGTGATGGTGGGTTATTGATGCCGGGGTGTCCGTTATGGCCGGCACGAGCGGGTGACGTCCTCAATTTTTGACGAGCACTAACCTTCCGCTGCTGCTGCCCGGGCAGGCTTTCCGCAGCCGCGCTTATGGCTGGAGGTGGCCGGAACGGACCCTCAGCGACTCGGCCCCGGAACCTGGGCCCTATCCTAACGCTGAAGCATACTTGCCTTCGTGGGGGGGCAAACGGGCTTGGCGGAACTGCGTGCCTTGGGGCGGGATTGCTTCACAGATCAGGATCCTTTCGCCCGGATCCGGGGCTTTGGCAAGATCTGGAGACGAAGACGGCCGACGGGTCACTTGGTCATCGCCCGTTTGGGGAAGGGGGGAGAACCATCATGTCCGCAGCGGTGAGGGGTTTGAGCTATGTTTGGCGGCCGTATGATGCTTTGGACCGTGAGGTGCCGCCTTGCGAATGTAACGTCTCGTGTGACGCACAAGGAGGCGATCGTGATTGCTGCCGGAAAGGCGGGGCGAACCGGCCGCTCAAGGTATTCCCGCAAAGTGCCGGAACGAAAATTTGCACGCCTGAAATCTCCTGGCAGCCGCCGCCGGAGCAGAGGCTGTCTACGATTATTTAACCCGCATGGAGTTTGAAATCTATATGTGACACCGCTCCCGCCGCCGCTTGGATCTGGTGATGCCCCTCTCTGTCGCCTCGTCCAGAAACGGCATGCGTCGGCCTGGGATACCGGAGATGGCTGCTGCGGGGAGGGGCGGCCGATGGAATTCTAGCGGGGATGTCCGGTCTGTGCCGCGACCGGCCCTTTATCTGCGATCACGGAGGTGGCGGTTCACAAGGGCCGCAAGGCTCCGGATACCACGCCGCATGTGCTGCACCGGTGCGTATATCCGACCTTTCCGATGTGCATGTAGTGGAGCCCGGAGATGTTCCAGACCCGGCTGACTCACTCCCGGATCACAGGGCCCCGGGTAGCAGGCCGTTGGTGGCGGCCTGCTGCAGGATCTAACGGCAGCTTCTCTCAGACGTCGGTTGCGGACATGGCAATGTGCCAGGTGTGCGGCGCGCTGGGGTTTTCGCCGCTGACCGGCACTGGCAACTTCGTCGCTCGCCAGCACATGGTCGGCAACTGCCTGTTTCAGGGCTGAAATTCCCGCTATTTTGGCCCGAATATTCCGCTCAGCAACGCCTGGCTTGCGGATCAGGACCTGTTCGAGCGCGTTGACGATGACCTGAAGGATATGCTGGCTGAGCTGGAACAACCCGAACTGACGCCGGAAACCAAGACAGCAGTATCCGCGATTTTGCGCAAATACCGCAACCTCGTGCTTTGATTAGGCACTCTGCTCAGGTTGCCTGTGAAAGGGCTGGTGCTCTGCCCGCAACGCTGGGCCAGACTCCTGGGAGGCAGCTCGCTTGTAATTTTCGGTGAGTTTACGGTTTGTTTTCCTGCACGCGCGTATCGCTCATTGCGACGCAAGCGGCAACCACCGGCAAGGCAGCCGGCATCCGGAGGAATTCGGTTGCGCTTCATTCCAGTAAAATTGAAAGCCGAACAAAATTATGCCGATACCAGACTGGGTCCTTGATCTCGTAGCTTCCAAAACCGGCACGAAAGCCGACGACAAAATGGATGGGACCACTGGCGACGACACGATCGACGCCGGTGCAGGCGAGGATACCGTTGCCGGTGAAGAAGGCAGCGACCTGATTGACGCCGGCGAGGGCAACGATACCGTTTATGGCGATATGGGGGAGGGGTTCGACCAAGGGCTGGATGCCACGCCGCTGGTGCTGGATATCAACAATATCCAGAGCATTTCCCACGACGGATGGGCAGGATCTGCAGGCAACAATGCTGTCTTCAGCGACGTGGCCACCTTGGAGGACGGAACCAAAGTCTGGGGCAGGCTGGTTCTGGTGGAGAAATCCAATCCGGACATGACAGTGCAATTCGGCTACACAGCCGGTGCGGAAATCCTGCTGGGCGGTGACGATCCGGGTGACCAGGCGACCTTCCGGCTTGAGTTCTTTGATCCGGATACCGGTGAGCCGGTATACTTGAATTCCACGGCGACCTTCAATGACGTGGATGACAACAGCGGTCATGGCGATGCCGAGGCCGTTATAATCGACGGCAATAGTTTCACCTCTTTCGGGGTGTCTTCGGACTCGTCGCTCGGCACAGCGGTTGACGGCAGCGTGGTCACCGCCACCGGATCTGACTACAATGATTACACCGATCAGGATGCCTGGTTTTCTGCCGGTTTCGAAGATAAATCGTCGATTGAGTTCACATTGCAAACCCGTGAAGGCTGGGCGGGATTTACCCTTTCGGGCAGCACGATTGATGACCCGATCACCACCGCCTTAGAACAGGGGGCCGATACTGTGATGGCCGGTGACGGCAGCGACGTTGTCTATGGTCAGGGGGGGGATGACTCCCTGTTCGGCGAGGCTGGCAATGACAGTTTGGATGGTGGCGATGGCGACGACGTTCTGGATGGCGGCACCGGCGCGGACACCCTGATCGGCGGGGCCGGGGGCGACACGCTCTCTGGCGGTGAAGGCGACGATTACATCGAAGGCGGCGCAGGCAACGACAGCCTGACCACCGGTCTCGGCAACGACACCCTGATCGGCGGCGAAGGCGATGACACGCTTATGAACTCCGCCGGTGATGACAGCTTGGTCGGCGGAGTGGGCAACGACAGCATCGTGGCAACCGACGGCAACGACACCCTTGAAGGGGGTGATGGCGCCGACACCATGTACGGCGGCAACGATGACGACCTGCTGGTTGGCGGCAGCGGCAACGATCTGATGTACGGCGAGTCAGGCCATGACAGCCTGGAAGGCGGCGACGGCGACGATGTGATGGATGGCGGGCTCGGCAACGACACCCTGATCGGGGGCACCGGCGCCGACACGATTGCCGGGGGCGATGGCGACGACTACATCGAAGGCGGCGACGGCGACGACAGCCTGACCACCGGTCTTGGCAACGACACGCTGATCGGCGGCGCCGGCAATGACACCTTGAGAAACTCCGCCGGTGACGACAGCCTGGTTGGCGGCGCCGGTGACGACAGCATCGTCGCAACCGATGGCAACGACACCCTCGAAGGAGGCGACGGCGCCGATACCATGTACGGCGGCAACGACGATGACCTGCTGGTCGGCGGCAGCGGCGACGATCAAATGCACGGCGAGGCTGATGCAGATACGTTCCAGATGTCTGACGGGTTCGGCAATGACACCCTGACCGGCGGCGAGGCGGGAAATGACCACGATACGGTCGATGTCTCGGCGGTCACCACCGGCGTCACGGTCACCTACACCGGCGATGAGGCCGGCACGATCACCGACGGCTCCGACACGATCACCTTTTCCGAGATAGAGGCGCTCAAGCTGACGGATCAGGGGGATGTTGTGGATGCTTCGGCTGACAGCGCCGGGGTGTCGATCGACGCAGGCGCGGGCGATGACACGATCACGCTTGGTGCAGGCGACGATTTCATTGCCACCGGGGCCGGCTATGACGAGCTGATCCTGACCGGGGCGGGCGGCATAGACACTGTCAGCGACTTCAGCATTGCCGATGATGACAGCGACGGTTTTTTCAATGACCAGCTTGATGTTTCCGATCTGACCGGCGGCACTGGACTCGACGGGGCTGTTCGCACCAGCGATGTCTCCGTAACCGACGATGGATCCGGCAATGCTCTGCTCACGTTTCCGGGAGGTGAAAAGCTTGTCCTGGAGGGGGTGGCCCCGTCACAGATCACAACCACAGCCCAGCTCATCTCTGCAGGTATCCCCTGTTTCACACCGGACGTTCTTCTCGCCACCAGGCGCGGCGCAGTGCCCGCAGGCCGGATCCAGGTGGGCGACATGCTGCAAACCGCCGACAATGGGTTTCAGCCAGTTATCTGGGTCGGCAAACGCACTCTGAGCCAGGCAGACTTGGCGCAGCGCCCGCATCTGAGGCCGTATTGCGTCCGCCCGGGCGGTTTGCTGTCTCCGGAGCGGCCGATGCTGCTGTCCCCCCAGCATCGCCTGTTAGCCGGCCCCAGGATCTTTGGGCAAGACACGCAGTTTGGCGAAAGCTTTCTGTCTGCGAAATTGCTGGCGGAAGTTGACGGAAGCTGCACGCAGCTGACCGCGACATCCGATCCGGTCACCTATGTGCATCTCATGACTGAGCGGCATGAGGTGATTTTCGCAGAAGGCATCGCAACGGAGACATTCTGGCCCGGTCCCGAAGCAGTCCGTGGGCTGTGCGCTGCAGACATGCGGGAGCTGTTCGGCCTCTTCCCCGAACTGGCTGCCGTTCATGGATTGGTTGGCGAACAAGGCCGCGGGCTGGTCCGCAGAGCTTACGGCGACCTGGCCCGCCAGGCGCTTAAGCGGCGCAACCTGCAATACCTGCACGCCGCCTGACGGCATCCGGACCAAACCGTGATATGCCTTGGCGAGCATAAGGCAGCCGCGCATCCGGCTAGGCGGTGGGCTGACAATGCAGTTCCGCGTCCAGTTCGAAGACCGGCTCCATCTGGCCGTCAGTGATCACCGCGTTGAAATTACAGCGCTGATTCATTTCCACCCCATGGGTGCCGATACCGAACTTCTTAATGACGATTGCATCGCGGATTGCGGTGCGCTTCTTTTCCGCCTCCGGCGTGGTCTCTCAATGGGAAGCCGCGCCGGAGGCGGAACTCCTCAAAACCGGTGCCGCCGTTCATGCCAGGGGGGCAAAGATCGGGCCGTATGCATATAGGTCTCCGGCTCGGCATCGTGCCCGGATTGCGCAGCACCTCCATCGTGCGCTGTTTTGTGATATGCGCGTGGGGTGTGCTGGCGGGCCATCCGAAACGGTTGACCGTATATTCGCGATGCCATAGCTCGACAAAAGCGGCGCGGTTGCCGTGGCAGCGGCAAAAATGCGCCCGGGCCGGATGCCCAGCAGGCTCTCCGTGACCGCACTATCCAGTGCGAGTTCAAGACCCTGTCCGCCAGCATCACCGGTGTGGGCCAGGATGCAGTCTGGCGGCCTTAAGCGGCAGGATGCAGGCGCAAACCTCACAGATGTGTTGTCATTTTATATCCGGGAGCAAAAAACAGCTTCGCCAGCGTTACAGGCTTGGTGCGCAGCCAGGTAATCCTTTCCGCCGTGAACAACGGGTCCCCCAAAGCAGTGTCCAGAAAGTCGGACACTGTCTGATCGGCCTTGGTCGCCATGAAGCTCAGCTCAAGATTTGTGAAAGGAACCTTTTGCACCAGCCAGTCATTCGGACCGGATTGGGTGAAGTCCGCCTCCAGAATCTCGGGGATGCTGTCTGTCACCACCCAGCGCACTTCGTACTGGAACGGCGCATTGCCGGCATAATGCATGCATCTGAGGTGCAAAACCTCCTGCTTTTGGGGGATGTCAAGCCGGGCTGACAGCCATGCCGGGGCGGGCATGATACGGCGTTCCACCAGGGAATACCGGTAGGCGGCGCCGGTCTCAGCGATTTCGTCCCGCACCAGGGGGATGGAGAACTGGGCTTTGCGGACCGGTGAATTCAAAACCCGTGTCCCGGCTTTCCGCTTGCGTTCCAGGTAGCCTTCTTCGGCCAGTTCCCGCAGCGCCCGGTTCACAGTGGTGCGTGTGCTCGAGAATTCAACAGCCAGTTCCGTTTCGCTTGGCAGCAGGCTGTCCGGCGCCCAGATCTTGTTTTGGATCCGGTCCAGAACGACCTGCTTGATATCCCTGTAGCTCATGTTTTCGCGGGGGGCTGGCATCCGGAATCCCAATTCGATTAAAGAATTTTAATGGTGATATATATACACATAATATTTGGGCGGGAAAGCGTGATAACCGGCTTTACAGCCGGTGCGGCCGGATCAGTTGCCTGGCAGAAAAGGCCTGCAGGCACGCGCGCAGAAATACGGCTGGCCTTTTCCGGCAATATAGTTGACAATGTCAATTAATATGACTGACCAGCGCTTCCATCTCCACAACTCCCTGGGCTACCAGGTCACCATGCTGGCGCGGGTGATCGAGCGCCGTTTTGAACAGCGCATTGCTGAGCACGGGCTGACCCGCGTCACCTGGTGCGTGCTGCTGGCAGCGGGTGAAGAGGGTCTCAGCACCCCGTCGGAGATTGCGGACTTCATCGGCATCGACAGAACCGCCACCTCGCGCGCCCTGCGGCAGATGGAGGCGCGCGGCCTGATCACTCGCAGCAGCGGCACCGGCGACGGCCGCTCGATCCGGGTGGGGCTGACCAAGCCGGGGCAGGCGGCACTGCAGGCGGTCTTGCCGGTTGCGCAGGAAAACGCCGCCTATTTCGAGGCCAAGCTGACCGCGCAGGAACTGGCAGCGCTGCGTCAGACCGCCGCCAAACTGCTGCAGGACGAGCCGCGCATCGTCGCCAAGCTGTAACTCTTCAGGGGCAAACCATGGGCAAAATGTTTTCCTACCGCAACCGGCCTGTGCATCTGGGCGCCTATCCGATGGAGACGCTGGCGCGCCGGGCAGTATCTGCGGACCTGAACAGGCTGCCGCCGTTGTCCGGGACGTCTTTCCGCCGCCCTGAAGCCCCCTTGTCGATCGTCAACGCGATGCGGGACTATCAGGCGATGCTGGATGCCACCCGTGAAGGGCTGGTGAAAAAGGAACGCGCAAACATCCCCGCAAACCCGCAGGAGCGCGCGGATCATCTGAAGGCATTCGGCTATTTCTGCGATGCCTCGCTCGCGGGCGCCTGCGCTTTACCATCCGGGGCCTGGCTGGACGCACCGTTAACAAACCCGGACGTGGCGGCACTGGCCGCGGATCTGCGCACCAAACAAACCAAGACCTTTGCATCCGGCATCGACGTGGTGTTGGCCAGTTTGCGCGAGTCGATGCAGGCCCCGCCCGCAGACTGCCGCCACCACACGTACGCGCTGGTCTATGTCTATGAATTCCCCCGAGATCCCGAAACGGGTGAGGAGGGCACCGAATGGCTTGCGGATGCGCAGGAACAGCGCGCCTGCCTGCGGGCGGCGGAAACCGTGGTGACGCTGGCCAATTACATCCGCCTCTTGGGGTGGGGGGCGCGCGCCCACACCGGTGCCGCCAGTGATGTGCATCTGGGCAAGCTGGCGGTGCAGGCGGGTCTTGCCACCAATGAGGACGGCGTTCTCACCAACCCCTTCCTCGGCAGCCGCTTCGGAATCGCCGCGGTGACCACCACGCTGGAGCTGGCCCCTGATCTGCCGCTGGCGCCGGGCCAGACGCCGGGCCTCAAATACCGGCTTGGCCTCGGCACCCACGCCAAAAGCGCCAACACCCGCGACCCTTACGCCAAGCGCCGCTTCATGGATGGCGCACACCCGTTCGAGACCCTGAAACGCGTGGCGGATCCCACCACCTATATCGACGAGGTGAACGTTGCGCGCGTCCCGAAACGTGCCGACATGTTCGCCCGCTCCCTGTTCGGCGATCTCGGCAAAGGCCCGCAGGAGGCAGCAAAGAACGGCAACTACGTCCGCAAATCCTCCTCCGCCTTTGCCTTCCGCTCCTCGCTCGCAGCCTTTGTGCTGCTGCAGGACGGCGAAGCCGCGCCGCAGGTGGACCCCAGCGCCGCAGACGCCGCCCGCAATGCCGCGAATATCAAGGCTGCGGCCTATTTTCTCGGCTGCGACGCGGTGGGCATCTCGCGCTGCCCGGACTGGGCCTATTATTCCCACGACGCGGCGGGAGAGTCACTGGCCCCCTATCACGAAAACGCCATCAGCATCATCATCGACCAGGGTCACGAAACCATGGAGGGCGCCTCGGGCGACGACTGGATCGCCTGCGCCCAGTCGATGCGCGCCTATCTGCGGTTCTCACTGCTGGGAGGGGTGATCGCGCAGCAGATCCGCAACCTTGGCTATACCGCCCGGGTGCATTCGGTGATGGACGGCGAGGTGTTGCAGCCGCCCTTGCTGCTGCTTTCTGGTCTTGGCGAAGTGTCCCGCATCGGCGAGGTGATCCTGAACCCCTTCCTTGGTCCGCGGCTGAAATCCGGCGCCGTCACCACCAACCTGCCGATGACCCATGACAGGCCGGTCGATTTCGGCCTGCAGCGGTTCTGCGAGGCCTGCAACAAATGCGCCCGCGAATGCCCCTCGGGCGCCATCACCGCCGGGCCGAAGCTGATGTTCAACGGCTACGAGATCTGGAAATCCGACAGCCAGAAATGCACCACCTACCGCGTCACCGTCCCCGGCGGCGCCATGTGCGGCCGCTGCATGAAAACCTGCCCCTGGAACCTCGAAGGCCTGTTTGCCGAGGCGCCCTTCCGCTGGGCGGCAATGAACCTGCCGGGCAGCGCGCCGCTGCTGGCGAAACTTGACGATGCGCTGGGCAATGGCGAGATCAACCGCACCAAAACGTGGTGGTGGGATTTGGAGATGGCGGAGGAGGGGCCCTATGCACCCTCGCAGCATCCTGTGAACGCCCGCAAACTGTCCAAGGACCTGGACCTGAAGTTTGAGGACCAGACCCTGGCGGTCTACCCGGCGCCGCTGGCGCCGCCGCCCTATGCCTGGCCCGCGCCGATGGACCGCGAGGCCGGGATTGCCGCCTATCAGGCCATGATCCCGGCGTCCGAGCACAAGCGCCGCCGCGCCGCAGGCCTGCCGCCAGAGCATGCCTATACCGCCGGCCAAGGCGCCGCACCGGTGATGCGGATGCGGCTGTCCAAAGTGGAGCAGATGACCGGTGCCGTCACCAAGTATGAGTTCTCCCTGCCGGATGGCTCTCCGCTGCCGGCCGCAACTGCAGGCGCCCATATAGACGTCGTCGTCGCACCGGAGTTTTTCCGCCAGTACTCCCTGTCCGGCGACCCGGCGGACCGCACGAAATACCAGATCGCAGTGCTGCGCGAGGACACGGGCCGCGGTGGTTCCAGACTCATGCACCGGATCTTCGAGGAAGGCCGGATGGTGTTCATCTCCAAACCCATTAACCACTTCCCGCTGGTCGAGGGTGCGGCCAAATCCTATTTGATGGGCGGCGGCATCGGGGTGACACCGATGATCGCCATGGCGCATCGCCTGCACGCCTTGGGCAAAGACTTTGAATTCCGCTATTCATGTTCGAGCAAGGCAGGCGCAGGGTTTCTTGAGGATCTGAAGGGCGTCCCTTGGGCTGACAAAGTGCATCTGCATTTCTCGGATCAAGGCGCCCGCGCAGATCTGAAACACGTGCTGCGCTATGTGCCCGGCAGCCATGTCTACACCTGCGGACCGGAAGCCTACATGCAGGCGGTGCAGGATGCAGCAGAGGCAAACGGCTTCCCCGAGGAGAACTGCCACATGGAGTATTTTTCGGTTCCTGAGCAGCCCGAATATGAAAACCACGCTTTCACCTTGAGGCTCGCGAAATCGGGTCGGGAAATTCTGGTGCCAGCCGAAAAAACCGCCACCGAGGCGCTGGCTGAAAGCGGTATCCATGTGGATGTGAAATGCTCCGATGGCATTTGCGGTGTCTGCAAGTGCGGGCTGATCTCAGGCGACGCGGATCACCGCGACTTTGTGCTTTCGAATAAGCAGCGCGAGGGCGCCATCATCCTCTGCCAATCCCGCGCCGATGAACCGGACGGTGTGTTGGAAATCGACCTTTAACCGGGCGGTGCAATCTTCTTAAGCAAGAAAATTGCTAAAAGTTTTTTTAAAACTTTTGCGCGCGGCAGCGGTTAGTACGGTTGCCGCTCTCCAAGCAAATACCGCGCCGCATCGACGTAATCAAAGGCCAGCGAAATTGCGATCACTGTGCAGACAGCCAGGATGATCCGCCGCGGCCATTCGGGCATGCCGGGCTGTGCCCGCTGCCGCCACAGCCAGATCAGCAGAGGTGTCCACAGGACCACATGCGGCAGTCCCAAGAGGCGCACATATCCAAGCTGCCCGTATAGCCAATAAACTCCGGCCCCCGCCAATACACTGGCCGCCACGGTGACCAGCCCGGCAACCCGGCTGGCCTTCCAGATCAGCAGTGCCAGCGGCAGGACAAACGCTCCCAGGAACAGAATGTTGACCCAGATCTGCACCCAGAGCGGCTGGGTTGCGAGCGCTTCGTTCAGTGTCATTGCAGACCCTCCTGTGGGCGAGCCTAGGGAAAGGCCGGATCTCCGGCAAGCACTACAGCGGCGACCCTTCGCGCATCTGGTCCTGCTCGTCGGGCGTCGGTGTGTGGTTGAACACATAAGCCGTGCGGCAGGCTTCTTCGCCGCCCAATTCGGCAATCCGGCGGCGCTGATCCGAAAAGGCGCGGGCATTGATCTCTTCCGGGTCGCAGATCGCCCGCAACCGCCGGTCGCCCTCGGCCAGGGCTGCCGTGACCTCCGGATCGTTCCTTCCGTCCCTTGCCCGGTCCGTTTGTTCCTGCGGGTCGGCTTCCAGGTCGAAAAGCTGCGGCTGCATTCCGGCGTAATAGACATATTTCCACCGGCCCCAGCGCACCATAAAGGCACCGGTTTTCGATCCACCGTCGTGATATTCGCTGAAACCGCTGCGGGTCTCGTCATAAGGCGCACTGGCAATCATGCGCAGCGACACCCCCGGCAATCCATTGCTGCCGGCATCCTCTGCCAGGCCGCAAACCTCCCGCGCGGTGGCGGCAATGTCGGTCAGGCTGGTGCAGGTTGCCACGCTGTGCCCCGCCGGAATGCCGGGCCCCGCGGCAATCATTGGTACTCCGGCGCTGGCCTCATACATCACCTGCTTGGTCCAGAAACCCTGATCGCCCATCATATCACCATGATCCGACACATAGAGGATCACGGTATTCTCCAGCTGACCGCTTGCCTCCAGCGCCCGGATAACCCGGCCCGCGCAATGATCCATAAAGGACGTGAGTCCATAGTAGGCTGCCTTGGCCTCGCGCATTTTCTGTTCGTCGAAATAGTCTTCATAGTTGAAGAACGCGGCAATATTGCGCAGCTCCTCGTGGTCCGGCAACCCCGCGCCATAGCCTACCGGCAGATCCATCTCTGCCGGATCATACATGCTGTACCACTCCTCCGGACAGGTCAGCGGGTAATGCGGGCTGACCATCGATACAAAGGCGGCCCAAGGCTGGTCCTGCCGTTCCGGGGCCGCCAGCCACGCCTCCGCTGCGCCCGTAATCGCCAGGTCGTAATCGGTATAGGTGCTGGTTCCCGCGCCCACATCTTCCGCCAGTTCCGCTGCCGCGTCATAGTCCGGCGGGTTCTCCCGCAACAGGCCGATCGCCCAGCCGACGCCGCCGACCACATGCATCGGCAGGGTCTCTTCGGAAAATCCGTTGTCATCCTCGCCTGAACGGAAATGCAGCTTGCCGATCGAGACCACCTCGCGGCCCGCATCCCGCAGGGCGCGCATCCAGCTTTGCGGCTCTCCGGCATAGGGCGTCGCGCTGTCCCAATGCCGGCTCTTATGCACCCAGTCGCCGGTGGCCAGCGCCGCCCGCGCCGGCACGCACATGGGGGAGGGCGTATAGGCCGAGGTGAACATCGTGCCGCGTGCCGCCAGCGCATCCAGGTTCGGGGTTTTCACAATCGGATGACCGGCGCAGCCCATCGCATCCTTGCGGTGCTCGTCGGAGATAATGACAAGGAAATTCGGTTGCTGGCTCATCGTGTCCCCGCTCTTGGCTGCAGGTCCAGACTGCAAGCGGAACACGGCGGCTGAATGCCGTTTTGCGTCATCCTGAAGGCGGAAAACACCCATTGGCCATGGCTCTTCTGCTGGTTCCAGGGTTGCGGGTTGCGAAACAGGCTGCTACTCAGCTTGCGATTTTGTTATGATATAACATATGGAGACTCCGCATGACAGACAACAGGCTGCCGGTTACGGTCCTGTCCGGCTTTCTTGGGGCGGGCAAGACCACGCTCCTGAACCACGTCCTGAACAACCGCGCGGGCCGCAAGGTTGCGGTGATCGTCAATGACATGAGCGAAGTGAACATCGACGCAGACCTGGTGCGCGGCGGGTCCGAACTGTCGCGCCAGGACGAAAAACTGGTGGAGATGACCAACGGCTGCATCTGCTGCACCCTGCGCGATGACCTGCTGCAGGAAGTGCGCCGCCTCGCGGGGGAGGGGCGCTTTGACTATCTGTTGATCGAAAGCACCGGAATTGCCGAACCCTTGCCGGTGGCCGCAACTTTCGATTTCCGGGATACCGACGGCGCCAGCCTGTCGGACGTAGCCCGGCTGGACACGATGGTGACGGTGGTCGATGCGGTGAACCTGCTGCAGGACTTCAGCAGCCACGATTTCCTCAGCGACCGCGGCGAAAGCCTGGGTGAGGAAGATGATCGCACATTGGTCAACCTGCTGACCGACCAGATCGAGTTCGCCAATGTCATTATCCTGAACAAAGTGTCGGATGCAGGGCCTGATCAAACCGCCGCAGCCATGGCCGTCATCAAGGCGCTGAACCCGGATGCCGCAGTTATCCACGCGGATCATTCCAAGGTGGACGGCGGCAGGATCTTTGACACCGGCCGGTTCGATTTCGACCGCGCGCATGAGCACCCCCTCTGGGCCAAGGAACTCTACGGGTTTGAACACCACGTGCCGGAGACCGAGGAATACGGCATTTCCTCCTTTGTGTACCGGGCCCGGCGGCCCTTTGATCCCGCCCGGATCCACGCGGCGCTGAACGGCGATCTTCCTGGCGTGATCCGGGCCAAGGGGCATTTCTGGCTGGCGACCCGCCCTGAATGGGCCGCCGAGTTCTCGCTGGCCGGAGCAATTTCCTCGGTCCGCCCTCTGGGCCTGTGGTGGGCTGCGGTGCCAACAGAGCGCTGGCCCACCCACCCCGAGGCCCGGCGCGAGTTCCTGCAGACCTGGGATGAAACCTGGGGCGACCGGCGCCAGGAGCTGGTGTTTATTGGCGCGGGCCTGGACAAGGACGCGATCACCGCCCGCCTGGACGCCTGTCTGATGCAGGAAGCGCCGGGCGGCTTTGATCCCGCCTGGGACGCGCTGGACGATCCCTTCCCGGGCTGGCGCCGCAATGGCTGACCGCAGGACCCGCCGGAATCTGAACTCCCGCCTGAAACGCCGGCGCCGGGCAGGGGACCCGATGCAGGCCTATGACGCGCTGCCGCCCGGGCTGCGGCACTGGCTGGCCTCCGCCTGCCTGCCTTGGAGCCCGGCATCGGCCCTCAGGATCTGGATCAAGGCAGGCGGCAGCCAAAACCCCGTGGCCGCAGCAGCACGGCTTGATGCCGCCGAAACCGCCATGCTGCAGCGGGATGCCAGGGTCTGGGAGTTCCGGGCATAGTTTCAGACCCCGCCTGCAGCAGCTCGCTGCACCTTGACCGGAGCCTTGAAACGGTCCTGGACTGAGGCTTTGACCGGGACTGAGTGTCAGGCGGACTTCTTCTCCGCCTGCGCCGCCGCATCGAATTCCGCCCGTGCGGCATCGATCACCGGCAAATGCTCCAGCGCCCAAAGCCCCAGCGCGCGCAATGGCTCGCGGAACGACTCTCCCAGCGGTGTCAGCGCGTATTCCACCTTGGGCGGGATCGTCGGGTAATAGGTGCGGCTGACCAGCCCGTCGCGTTCCAGGCTGCGCAGGGTCAGGCTCAGCATCCGCTGGGAAATCCCCAAATTCCGCTTCAGCTCGTTGAACCGCAGCACCCCGTATTGCGCCAGTGAAATCACCACCAGCACGCTCCAACGGTCCCCGACCCGTGACAGCACTTCGTTTATGCGGCTGCAGTCCGGGCATTTGGCGGCGTCTGCCATGGCAGTTCCTTCCGTGTTACCGGGGCTCAATCCTGTGCCTTCTTGTGCCCCATCCAGTGCCCCTTATATAGCCGGTTACAATTCTATACCACCCCTGGCAACCTGCCGAGAAAGGACCCGCGACATGAGTAAAAGCACCCTGATCGAGAAACTGAACTGGCGCTACGCAACCAAGAAGATGGACCCGGCAAAACCGGTGCCGCAGGAGAAAGTCGAGCAGATTATCGAGGCGATCCGGATGGCGCCGACCTCCTCCGGCACCCAGCCGTTCGAGGTGTTTATCATCACCAACCCGGAGATCCGCGCGCAGATCCGCCCGCACGCCTGGGATCAGGCCCAGATCACCGACGGCTCGCATCTTTTGGTTTTTGCCGCCTGGGACAACTACTCGGAAGACCGCATCGATGCCGTCACTCGCCAGATGACCGAAGAGCGCGGTGAGATTCCGATGCTGAACCAGTATTACGATAACCTCAAGGCGACCTACCTGCCGCGCGAGGAGCGCACCAACCACGACCACGCCGCCCGCCAGGCTTATATCGCGCTGGGCTTTGCCCTGGCCGCTGCGGCGGAGCTGGAGGTCGACAGCACTCCGATGGAAGGTTTCACACCGGAAAAGGTCGACGAAATCCTGAACCTCAAGGAGCGTGGCCTGCGCTCGGTCCTGCTCTTGCCGCTCGGCACCAGGGAAGAACAGGGCGACTGGCTCTTGCCGATGAAAAAGGTCCGCAAATCCCGCGACACTATCGTGACCGAGATCGCCTGAGGCCTGTGAAACAAGCGGCTGAAACAAGCGTCAGGCGGCAATTGCAGCCGCCTGCCGCAGCGGCCCGGCGGCACTGCACAAAACACATACCTTTTTTAAAAGGATTTCATGCTACATTAGAAAGCCAATAACATTTTTCCTAACGGGTCCGGGCAGTTTCCTGATGGCAACTGCAGTTTGGAGTGGCTTTGCTGGGGGCACCTGAGCCATGTTTAGATCTGATTTTTCAGTGAGCGATCTGGAGCCAGAGCTGAAATCAATGTTTCTTCTTTGGAAGAGCGCTTCGGAAAACGGAGAATTTCCAAGACTTACAGAATTTGGCCTTCCAAATGCAGAAAACGCTCCCAACATTCTTTCCGTGTATGAAATCGAACGTTCCGAAGTCGGAGCGGCGGCCGACTTCAAGGCGCTGTACGCACGCAGCAAACTCAGCAATACGCTTCGCGACAAATTCGTTGGGACCAGGTTGTCAGATCATGCCGGCATGGGCCCCGGATCCAGGATCTGGGCGTGTTTCAGCGCCGCCGCTGCCGACCCCCGGCCCTTGCTGGTGTCGCTTCCCTATGTCGGCCCGCTGTCAAATTATCAAAGCACATCTGAGATCTATCTCCCCTTGCTTGGTGAAGCGGAGAGTGTTGAATACCTGCTGACCGGGGTCGTTCTTATGGAAAAGCCTTATGGGCACTGGCGGCCCGCCGGAACCGAACCCGGCAGTGATGCCGGGTTATCTTAGGCCCTCCTGGCGAACCGTCCGGTTTGCGTGACTGTCCGTAGCAGCCGCCGCCGTGCCCAGCAGGCCTTCCCCCTTGCACGCAACCGGGAATCCGCCTATACGCGCGCTGTCGGTACAAGGGCGGTCAACGTCCGGATGACACATCTGAGCAGGGCTGAGGCACACCTCGGCCCTTTGTGTTTGTTTGATCAGATGTGATCCGGGCTACGTCCTGTGCGGCTAACCAAGACCGGCGGAGACAACCGCATGGCCAGAAAAACCGTATGAAAAGGAAATCTGAGACCTCATGGCTCAAAACGTATCAATGGAGGATTTCGAAGCCCTCCTGAACGAAAGCTTCGAA